>NZ_WTKV01000050.1:0-3499 GCF_011378705.1 Pseudoalteromonas sp. SA25
TAACACCGATCAGTTAAGGTATTTTTGATCGGTTGACCGATCTTTTGGTTGCTTCACAATACCCTTATCATCTTTTGATTATGAGGGTATTTTTATGCTTAGTCATTGGTTACTTGATACGGATATATTCGCCACTCCTGACTCTTTATCTACATTTCAGAAACATATCCCTCTTGAGTGGATTTCTAATGTGCTCGAACAGACCGATAAAGCAAGTATTCGCAAACGTAAGTTACCTGCTGAGCTTGTCGTCTGGCTTATCATTGCAATGGGTCTTTTTCGCGACCGCTCTATTAGTGACGTTGTTGAGAAGTTAGATTTAACACTCACTGATACCCTGGGCGATACGGTTGCTCCAAGTGCTATTCCTCAAGCGAGACAGCGCCTGAGTAGCGACCCCCTCCAAGCCTTATTTCACCTATGTGCAGCCCATTGGACACAAGAAGAAGATGCTGATGATACGTGGTATGGACTCCGGTTATTTTCTGTCGATGGAACGCAATTTCGTGCACCCGATACACCAGCTCTTGCTGAGCACTTTCACTATATTAAGCACAGTAAAAACCGTCATACAGAATATCCTATTGTACGCCTATGCGCCTTAAGCTCCTTGCGTAGCCGGTTGATACACCACGTTGCCTTCGGGCCCAGTTATCAAGGTGAGGTGAACTACGCAAAGCAGTTATTTGGTCATGTAAGTGATAACAGTCTAACTATTTTTGACCGATGTTATCTCAGCGCTGAGCTACTGATTAATTGGCGTAAGCAACACCCACAGTCGCACTGGATGGTCCCGATTAAAAGCAACACGCAATACACCGTCATTGAATCTTACTCTGAGCATGACTTCAAAGTAGAGATGAGTGTATCTGCGCATGCCAGAAAACAAGACCCTTCGCTTCCTGAGTGCTGGCAGGCCAGACTGGTTCTTTATCCTGAGCCAATGGGGCCTGGAAAAATAAAAGGTCTGCTGTGCTCTTTGGATGATAAACAGGCTTTTGGTGCACAGGCCATTCTTGATGTCTATTTCGAGCGCTGGGAAATTGAAAATAGCTATGGAGAAATAAAACACCAGATGCTTGAGGATAGTATTCTTTTGCGTAGTCAGACTGTGGATGGAGTCAATCAAGAGCTATGGGGTATATTGCTAGCCTACAATTTAATTCGAGTAGAGATAAGTCGAATAGCCAAAGAGGCTAAAGTCTCCCCGCTGAGAATTAGTTTTGTCATGGCTTTGCGGGATATACAGGATGAAATACTCTGGTGTGCCATCGCTTCGCCAGGTTCAATTCCAAAGAAATTAAGGGCAATGCGAGAACGAGTGAAACGTTATATTCTTCCAGAAAAAAGAAAACGGCCCAAAAGTAGGACCGTTCGAATTTCAAAAACTCGGTACACCATTAAGTCAAAGCATGCTTAACTGAATGGTGTTAGCCTTAGGGCCGTTTTTTTGTGCCTGTAATAAAATCACTGACTATAAAGCTGCTCATTTAGCGGTTAGCTTGTTAAAATAAAAAAAACGATATTTAAAGCAAGGCAATATGGCATTTACAACAACCTACACACTAGATAAACCTTACTTTTACGAGTGCTTTGATGAGTCACTCCCCTACAGTAAGCGCGCCAAACCTAAGTACTTTTTACTTGTACTCCTCGTTGCGCTTGGTTTATTTGGCATTTATGTTTTAAACGATCATTACTTAGGATCGTTTATGATCATGCTAGGTGTACTAGAGTGCGTCGCTTTTTACTATCGTAGACCTTGGTGGGTAACCAGACAAATGCTCAGCAGAGCGTCAGGCTCTGAGGTAACACTTGCCTTTGATGAAGAAGGCATTAAATCGGCTAATCATTACAAAAGCTTTCAGCTAACTTGGCAAGACATAAGCGAAGTAATAGATACTCAGCAAGGTATTATTATTAAAAATAAAAGCGGAATGCAGTACATTTCAAAACAAATACTAACCCCAGAAACACTCGCTTTTATAAACAAAAAAGCCACTCAGTGAGCTGTCTCTTGATCACAAGTCTGACTCAAGAGATTTTGCTAAATCGTAGCCTTCCAGGATGGCTTGTAACTTAAGCCATCCTTGCCATAACACTTTCACAGATGCACGCCCTGTGCGCTTGGTATCTTTCCAGCCTCCTAACTTTGCCAGTTCCTGATACGCCCATGACATATTTGGAGCAGTTTCAGGCAATGGTGTTTTTATTCTCTTTAACCACAATAACTTCCATGCTTTGGGAGATAACAGTTGTTCACAACTTGGAGAATCAGGCTGCTCATTGGTGAACTTTAGTTGCAATATTCGCGTCGCAATAAAGCCATTAATCGTCACCAATCTTTCCATGTTATCTTGGCTTTGAAGGCGTAAACTTTCGATATCCGTACCATCACTTTTCCAGACTTTATGGTATTCCTCTACAAGCCAACGGTGCTCATAGTAGGTGATGATAGCTAAAGCGTCTTCTTTGCTGGTGACTGGTTCACTGGTTAATAGGTGCCAGCTTAAGCCGTTCTCAGCGTTTCCTCGCTCTGCACAGCCGACATAGTAAACTGGGAGGGAGTGTCCTTTCTTATTGTAAGGCGCTTTGAGTGTCACTGGCGCATAGGTGATATCCAGTGTTGCGCTTCGGGCTTTTCTTCCTCCTTTTTGTGCAATGTGGATGTGTTTGGTGCCTGCACTCATCAGCTCGCTTGCAAACGCATAGAGCTTATCCTCACCTTCTTCAATATGACGACTTTGCATCGAGCGTACGACGAATCGTTGCTGCTCGCTCAGTTTATACTGCAAGTATTCGTAGATGTCCGCTTCGCGGTCACACACCGATATCACGTTCGCCATTTGTCCTTGCAGCCGCTCTGCCATCGCTCGTGACGCTGACTCCCACTTGTAACTTTCTTTTTCTTCGTAAGAAGTCGTCGCGTGTTTTTCTCTTTTTCCAATCGTGTTGATATCACGACTCCAGCGAGACTGTTCAATTAATCCCACAACTTGCTTTGTGTCTGGCGCAAACAGTAATACGCTATGAGCTAACAAGCCTCGTTGTTTTGCTCCTCGTCCGACATGACCCAAATCATCTCGAATGGAGGAATGTTTATAAATTAGTGTGGTCGTGTCTTCTAATGCGAGTAATAAGTTATGACTTTTTGCTTGTTCAACCGTGGCTTTAAAGCCTGACTCTGCTATAGCCGTTGCGTCAATATTCTCGTTGCGAATAAAGCGGTAGGCACCTTCCATATCGGCGGGGGATTGAGTGATGTTCACAAGTGGTTTTCCTGGTTCATTTGCAAGCGTTGATGCTAACTTTACCAGACGCGCTGTTCTTCTTGGATCACCTAAGTCCGATTTACCGAATTGTTGTTTTGCCCAATGAGTATGTTCGTTAATCATAATGTGCCCTCAAACAAGATTTGAAGATCTGATCATGACATTGAGATTTAGTTCAAAAAAATCCCCGCTAATTTCTTAGCAGGGATTTGTGTATAAGAGACAGC
>NZ_WTKV01000051.1:0-3308 GCF_011378705.1 Pseudoalteromonas sp. SA25
GGCCACGTTGACCACGGTAAAACTACACTAACTGCAGCAATCACTAACGTACTTGCAAAAGTATACGGCGGTGTTGCTAAAGATTTCGCATCAATCGACAACGCTCCTGAAGAGCGCGAACGTGGTATCACTATTTCAACGTCTCACGTTGAATACGATACTCCTTCACGTCACTACGCACACGTAGATTGTCCTGGTCACGCCGATTATGTTAAAAACATGATCACTGGTGCTGCTCAAATGGACGGCGCGATCTTAGTAGTTGCTGCGACTGATGGCCCTATGCCACAAACGCGTGAGCACATCCTTCTTTCTCGTCAAGTTGGCGTTCCTTACATCATCGTGTTCATGAACAAATGTGACATGGTAGATGACGAAGAGCTACTTGAACTAGTAGAAATGGAAGTTCGTGAACTTCTTTCAGAATACGATTTCCCAGGTGATGACTTACCTCTAATTGCTGGTTCTGCGCTTAAAGCGTTAGAAGGCGAGAAAGAGTGGGAAGATAAGATTGTTGAGCTTGCAAATGCACTTGATACTTACATCCCAGAGCCAGAGCGTGACATCGATAAGCCTTTCATTATGCCTATCGAAGACGTTTTCTCAATCCAGGGTCGTGGTACAGTTGTAACTGGTCGTGTTGAAGCTGGTATCATCCGCATCAATGACGAAGTAGAAATTGTTGGTATCAATGATACAACTCGTTCTACTTGTACTGGTGTTGAAATGTTCCGTAAGCTTCTAGACGAAGGTCGTGCTGGCGAAAACATCGGCGCACTTCTACGTGGTACTAAGCGTGAAGACGTTGAACGTGGTCAAGTACTAGCTAAGCCTGGTTCAATCAACCCACATACTACATTCACTTCAGAAGTATACGTACTTTCGAAAGATGAAGGTGGTCGTCATACTCCATTCTTCAAAGGTTACCGTCCACAGTTCTACTTCCGTACAACTGACGTAACTGGTGACGTACAGTTACCAGATGGCGTAGAAATGGTAATGCCTGGTGATAACATCAAGATGACAGTAACTCTAATCGCACCAATCGCGATGGATGAAGGTCTTCGTTTTGCTATCCGTGAAGGTGGTCGTACTGTAGGTGCTGGTGTTGTAGCAACTATCGTAGCGTAATTATTAGCCTAGCTAATTGTTACCAAAAAGCCCGAGCTTAGTCTCGGGCTTTTTAATGTCTAGAATAAAGTGTCATATGAAGGTGGCGCTCTTACTTTAGGCGTAGGTGCGTTGTAGTAACGTTCAAAGCGTAATTATTAGCCTAGCTAATTGTTACCAAAAAGCCCGAGCTTAGTCTCGGGCTTTTTAATGACTAAAATAAAGAGTGATTTGAAGGTGAGAATCTCACATTAGACGAAGATGCTTGGTAACAACATTCGTAAGCGTCTAGCTAACGACACCTAGCCTTTCTTAATGTTCCAAGGTAACAGCGTCTCAAGGTTATCAGGCTGCTCAGCTAGGTGCTGTAAGCAACTAGAAATATAGTCATGCACCACAAGGTCATTTGCCTTCGCCGTTTCAACAAGGCTATAAAGTACCGCACTGGCATGTGCACCCTTGCTGGTATTTGAGAACAACCAGTTTTTTCGCCCTATCACGAAGGGTTTTATGGCTCGCTCTGCGCGGTTGTTATCTATTTTAAGTCTGCCATCATCAAGGTACCGCCGGAATTTTTCAAATTGATTTATCGCGTAGTTAATGGCTTTACCTAGCGCCATTTTGGGCGGGATTTTATCTTTGTGTTTGAGCAGCCATTGGTATAACTCGTCAACAATGGGTTTGGCTTTTTGTTGTCTAACAGTGTACTTCTCTGTGGCTGATTTATCTTTGATAGCTTGCTCAATACCGTAGAGCTTACCAATGAGGTTGAGCGCTACATCCGCTTTGCCTGTTTTCTTATTATTGCCTTTCGCTTCGATGAATTTACGACGCATATGAGCAAGGCATGCAACCAGTGTTGCCTGAGTTTGCTCATAAGCCTTGTAACCATCAACGTGCATGTAGCCTTGGTAACCATCAAGAAAATCAACCGCACATTGGCCCGCACGGCTGTTATGATAATCGAACAGGACAATATTAGTGCTTTTACCCGGTTTATCATCACCGCAACAATACAGCCACATATAGCTTGTCGCTTTATCTGCGTTGATGACGTTTAACGGGGTTTCATCGCCATGGATAACTGCTTGCGATAACAACACCTCTTTTAAGCGTTGATACAGGGGTGACAACAATTGTGCACAACGTAGCATCCAGCTCGACATGGTTTGCCTGCTTAATTCTATACCAATATCGCCTAACATTGTTTCTTGGCGATAAAGCGGTAAGCCAAACTGGTATTTACACGTGATTATTTGACTCAGCAAGCTGGCCGTTGCGATACTTTTTGGAATGGGTGATGCGGGCATCGGGGCGGATTTCACCACACAATCAATACCTTCTTGCTCACAGTGACGGCATGTATATTTCGGGCGAATCGTTTTAATCACTTTGATATGTGCTGGCACAAACTCTAATGCTTCACTGCTGCTTTCACCCATTTTATGTAAGGTGCTTTGACAGCAATCACATACTTTTTCACCCTCATTGAGGTCAACAATCACGTCTACTCGTGGTAATTGCGCCGGCAGTGGGCGGCGTTTCGGTTTGGCTTTTTCTTTCTTTACTGAGGGCGATGTGGCCAATTGCGATTTATCATACTCATCAAGCGTTTCTTCTGCTTCATTGAATACTTCACCCGCCCCCGGCATTTTTTCTGATTTCTTAGCGTACTCTTTGGCAAGTTTCGCATTATAAGCTTGCAGCAATTCGTGAATTTGCGCATCCTTTTTAGCTAACTCTTCATCTTTTTTAGCGACGACATGTTGCAACTCAAGCAGCATGCGCTTGAGTTGTTCTGGGTCATCAGGAAGTGAGTGTGCATCAAGTTTCATCCCTGCAATTTAACAAAGTTTTATGCACTTTTCTCGTTTGCAGGGCAAATAAAAACGGATGTGTGGCAATGATCGTTTACTGTTAATTAGATCATAGATTGATACTGCAATTCTTCATGGCCAAGCACATCATATCCCGACAACAACCAATCCAGTTGCCCAGAGCTGAGTTCAAATTCTTGCAAAGTGGCTTTATTTGGCCATTTGAACTTTTGTTTTTCGAGTCGCTTATACCACAAAGCAAACCCTGTTTTATCCCAGTACACTAATTTGAGTTTATCTTTCGCTTTGCTGCAAAACAAAAATAGCGCGCCAGTGTAGGCATCACGTTCAAGCTCGCCTTCAACGATGGCGACCAGACCA
>NZ_WTKV01000052.1:0-2875 GCF_011378705.1 Pseudoalteromonas sp. SA25
GCAAAGTCAGTATCTTGAATACGGCTACGTGATGCAGATACGTTCTCAGAAATATTAGCAAGGTTACTAATTGTATGACCAAAACGGTTTTGCACCGCACCCAAGTCAGCACGCTGACTATCAATCATTGCAATTGCACCATCAATTACATCTAACGCATTTTGAGAACCCGCTTGCGTTTCAATATTCATCTTACCAACATTATCTAAAGTAGATACATCACCAGTTGTATTAGCACCTAAAGTAGTATCACCAGACGTAACTGAGAATGCCTGCGTAGAGGATAACCTTACTGTACCAGCTGTCACAGCCTTATCAGCTCCACCGCCAGTTAATGTAATACCTGTAGTCGCACTTGTTGTGCCATCATAATCGACACCAGTAACAACTATTGTCCCAGCTCCAGAAGCTCCGCCCTTGAAGTCTGTTATTTCAATATCATCACCAGACTCATCTGTTAATATCATTTTCCCGGCTTCAGATACCGCAGCAGAGATACCGGTTTCACCTGAACGCTCGTTAACGGCACTTGCTATAGCAGCCATATCAGTACCCGACGAAGGGTTTGCTGAAATAACACTACCATTTAACTTAAACGAAAGTGCGCCACCGCCACTTAATGTAGATAGCTCAACTTGCGTTCTCGCATCGGCAGTTACACCTGTAGATGACTGTGCTGCATTTATTGAATCTGCAATTTCTGCAGCACTTGCACCAGCAACATTCCCAATAAGTGTATCCTCACCATTCTTACCTACTAAGGTCAAACCACCTGATGTAACACTATTTGCAGTTGCTGTAGAGGTTAATGCTGATGCTTCACCTAAGCCCGCAGATGCACCTTCAAGGTCAAAAGATTGAACACCAATATCGCTAGCAGCAATACTATTTAATGACACAGAAATAGTTTCGTTTGCATTGGCGCCCACTTGAAACTGCTTAGTACCAAAATTGCCATCTAGCAATTGTTGCCCACCAAACGATGTTGTGTCAGAGATTCGTGTCAACTCAGTTTGTAAAGCTGATACTTCTTTTTGCAGTGCATCACGGTCAGTTGCAGAGTTTGAACCATTTGCCGATTGCAATGCAAGCTCACGCATACGCTGTAGGATGTTTGTTGATTCGTTCATTGCACCTTCAGCGGTTTGTGCCATTGAAATACCGTCGTTAGCATTTCGTTGTGCTACAGCTAAACCATTTACTTGAGATGTTAAACGGTTTGAAATTTGCAGACCTGCCGCATCATCTTTTGCGCTGTTAATACGCATACCTGACGATAAACGCTCCATAGAAGTCGCTAAATCAGAACCTGATTTAGACAAGTTACGCTGAGCGTTTAATGAAGATACATTTGTGTTTACTGAAATCATAATAAAACTCCTGATTACTTTCGTAATATTGCTGTTTTGATTTAACCAAGAGCTTTCACAATTGTATGCTCAAGCTCTGTACTGGTTAAGTTAACGGCAGAAGGATTATTATCTTTAGAGGTATTTTAGAAATAAATTGGTTTATTTGCTCAAAAAAAGCTAACCAACTGTTTTATAAGGCAAGTTATTTGAAATGAGTTTAAAATACAGTTTCCATATTATGATTTTAGCAAGTTTAACCATCTAAAAATAAAAAACGCACTCAATTTGAAGTGCGTTTATACAGCCTGTTATTAGTTACACTAATAATTAACCACCCAATAAACTAATTGCCGCTTGCGGTATTTGATTCGCCTGCGAGAGTATTGAGGTACCAGCCTGCTGCAATATTTGATTTTTCGTCATTTGCGCTGTTTCTGTCGCAAAGTCAGTATCTTGAATACGGCTACGTGATGCAGATACGTTCTCAGAAATATTAGCAAGGTTACTAATTGTATGACCAAAACGGTTTTGCACCGCACCCAAGTCAGCACGCTGACTATCAATCATTGCAATTGCACCATCAATTACATCTAACGCATTTTGAGAACCCGCTTGCGTTTCAATATTCATCTTACCAACATTATCTAAAGTAGATACATCACCAGTTGTATTAGCACCTAAAGTAGTATCACCAGACGTAACTGAGAATGCCTGCGTAGAGGATAACCTTACTGTACCAGCTGTCACAGCCTTATCAGCTCCACCGCCAGTTAATGTAATACCTGTAGTCGCACTTGTTGTGCCATCATAATCGACACCAGTAACAACTATTGTCCCAGCTCCAGAAGCTCCGCCCTTGAAGTCTGTTATTTCAATATCATCACCAGACTCATCTGTTAATATCATTTTCCCGGCTTCAGATACCGCAGCAGAGATACCGGTTTCACCTGAACGCTCGTTAACGGCACTTGCTATAGCAGCCATATCAGTACCCGACGAAGGGTTTGCTGAAATAACACTACCATTTAACTTAAACGAAAGTGCGCCACCGCCACTTAATGTAGATAGCTCAACTTGCGTTCTCGCATCGGCAGTTACACCTGTAGATGACTGTGCTGCATTTATTGAATCTGCAATTTCTGCAGCACTTGCACCAGCAACATTCCCAATAAGTGTATCCTCACCATTCTTACCTACTAAGGTCAAACCACCTGATGTAACACTATTTGCAGTTGCTGTAGAGGTTAATGCTGATGCTTCACCTAAGCCCGCAGATGCACCTTCAAGGTCAAAAGATTGAACACCAATATCGCTAGCAGCAATACTATTTAATGACACAGAAATAGTTTCGTTTGCATTGGCGCCCACTTGAAACTGCTTAGTACCAAAATTGCCATCTAGCAATTGTTGCCCACCAAACGATGTTGTGTCAGAGATTCGTGTCAACTCAGTTTGTAAAGCTGATACTTCTTTTTGCAGTGCATCACGGTCAGTTGCAGAGTTTGAACCATTTGCCGATTGCA
>NZ_WTKV01000053.1:0-2578 GCF_011378705.1 Pseudoalteromonas sp. SA25
ATCATTTCAGGTGTCATCTTAAGCGGTTTTCTTACACTTCTTCGGCGAAACAAAGCCCGCTCATGAGCTTGTTTGTGTCTGTAACCTCGCTTACCTGTATTTCTAGAAAGCTCTCTTGAAATCGTAGATTGCGATAAATTAGTTAGCTCAGCAATACTTTGTTGCGTAAAACCGCTTTTCTTTAGAACGGCGATCTGGCATCTTTGCGCATAGGTCAGTTGTTTGTAATGTCTCATTGTAAAATCTCTTGCCGGAGAAAAAGCAGTTAGCTTATGAGCAACTGACCACTTAATCTAGCCAAAACAAGTTATGCACTTACAATTTGAATCTAGGTATTAAATTAACTCTATAAATTTGATTATTTACTGCAATAGCAGACTTAGATTGATAAACTTAGCCGCAATCTTAATCACAAGGATCTGAACTTTGCGAAACAGAATTTTTCTACTTTCTACTCTTTTTTGCGCTATGAGCGCATCAGTTAATGCTGAGCCATGGGTAAAACCCGATGATTATGGTCTAAGAGCTGATATTCAACAATTAGCTGATGCCGGTGTTATTTTAGCTCCTGTAACTACCTATCCGCTTATGTGGAAAAGTTTTATAAGCGATGTGGAAAGTATGCCGCTGGAGCAATTATCTCCAAGCTTACAAGATGCTTTACTTCGCGTTAAACATCGATATAAATCAGAAAATAGTAGCTCACATAGTCTTCAATTATCAGCTTTTGCAGCCACAGATCCAATCATAGTAACAAGCTTTGGTGCAACAAATACTCAAGAAACAGAGCTTTCTGCAGCTTACGCTTATTTAGGCGATAACTTTGCAGCTAAAGTAGCTATAAATTATAGAAAAGACGGTAAAAAATGTTTAGTTGATGGAAAAACGACTGACGATATAGTTACCAACGAGCAAGCTTTAACCGATTGTAACGATACCTCACTTGATGATAGTTACTTAGCTTACCGTTTAGGTAACTGGATTTTTAGAGCCGGTGCTGTTGAACAATTTTGGGGACCTGGTGTTGATAACAGCTTAATTATGTCAGGTAATGCGAAACCTTTACCTGCACTAAGTGTTACCAGAGAAAAAAGTACTGCTTTCGATACACCATGGCTGAGCTGGATTGGTCAATGGAGCTTTACTGCACAAATGGCTAAACTTGAGTCTACGCGTGTTATACCTGATGCTTTACTGTGGAGTACTCGTGTTAATTTTCGCCCTATTCAACAGTTAGAAATTGCACTTAGCTGGTCTGCACAATGGGCCGGTGACGGACAGCCTGGATCTGCTGGTGACTTTATTGATCTAATTACAGGCAAAACAATTTGCGTTGATAACAATGATAACTGTGCAACCCAATTAGGATCAAAAATAGGTAATCAATTAGCTGGTATTGATGTTCGTTGGTCAGGCGTACTTTTTAATCAATCATATGCTTTATATGCAAGTACTATAGGTGAAGATTCAGGTTCATACTTTAAACCCGTTGATAGAGCGTACTTATTCGGAGTGCAAACCACGCAGAGGATTTATGAGCAGAATATCTTAATAAATTTAGAACATATAGATACAGGTGTTGCTTGCTTTATCGGTACAGATGAAAATATAGAGAATTGCTACTATGAACATCCATCTTTAGAGTATAAATCTGGCTATCGTTACCACGGCCGCACTATTGGCTCAACTTACGATAATGATACGCAATCCGTAGTTTTAACATTACTTGGCCAACTTTCTAACGGAGATGACTGGCAAGTGAAATTACGCAATGTTGATTACAATAGCGATAACAGCGATCTTTATCCTAACAATCCTGACTTAGGTAACACTATTACTAAAACAGGGTTTAACTCTAAGCAATTAGAACTGCGTTACAGAATGCTCTCTATGGGAGGACGCGTCACTTTAGGTGCTTTTGCATCTAACAACGACGGTGCTGAAAACGATACTTCTGCATTTGCCAAGTACGAATATAACTTTTAATACGTTATTTGTAATAAAGTAACGTATTAAAAGTAAGAAAGGGATGAAAGCAGTGTTTTCATCCCTTTTTTGTATTTTTTAGCAAACTAAATCACGCGGATTCAAATCTGAAGTGCATAACGTTTAGGCGGCTTTAGCCGCCAAGTGATCCTGCATCAATTTTGCAGGCGTTTCAAATCCAAGTGTCTTCCTCGGACGATTATTAAGTTGCTCAAGTACGGGTATAACTTGTGCTGGTGTTACCGCCTTAAAATCTGTGCTCTTCGGCNCAATACTGGCGTAGTAATCCATTCGTGTTTTCATTCAATCCGCGCTCCCATGAGTGATAAGGGTGAGCAAAATAAACAGGTACACTTAAAGCCTCTGTGATTTGCTCGTGATAAGCGAACTCTTTTCCATTGTCAGCTGTGATGCTATGAAGCGCTGACCTATATGGCCTTAATAGTTCTATCGTCGCCGCAGTGACGGCTTCCGCTGTTTTTCCTGCCACCTGAGTTGATACAGTGAATTGGGTGACCCGCTCTACAATGGTAACAAGGGCGCCTCGATGACCTTTACCTATGACGGTATCTATTTCCCAATCTCCGATACG
>NZ_WTKV01000054.1:0-2041 GCF_011378705.1 Pseudoalteromonas sp. SA25
CGCTTTCGGTTTAAGTTTTCACAATAACCTTCTTGTGAGGCTGGCCTGCCGACTGCACCATGAAATACACGTGTAAATTGTGTGGTGAGCTTTAACCAGTTTTCTGGGGAGATGTTAACTCTTTCGAGTAAGGGTAAGTGTGTACTTTCAATATAACCACGTTTGTCTTCTCGTATACAGCGCCCTGTTAGCTCAACAAGTTCAAGGTACGATTTAAGCTCAAAAGGCAGCCCTTTTGGCATAATTTGACGTGGCATGCCTGCTAAGCGCAGTAGTTGTTTTGGTTGCTTGCCATCCTTTACATACGTTAAACGCTGTTTGATGCTGGTATGGTCTGACTCTTCTGGGGTGTTAGCCATTTTGGCTCTAATGGGGTTTAAATCGACATACGCCATGCAGGCCGCAAGGGCTGCTTCATCTAATAATGCTTGAGACGTGAATCGTCCCTCCCAAAAACGGCCAGTGCAGTTATCTTCTTTATTTGCTCTGCGAGCAATGTTTTCATTTAACAACCGCATAAACCAACTGATACTTGATAAGCGCTCTCGGTATTGCTTAACCGTTTGATTGAAAAAGATGAGTTCAACTTTACTTAGCTTTTCACCTTGTACATATTTTTGCGTTAGCAATGTGCCTTTACACAGTTTATGCCAGCGAATAATAATCGCTTTATCATTTAGCCTATTCACTTTCTTATCATCAACATACAATACTAAATGGGTATGATTACTCATGACGGCATAAGCACATACATCAATACAAAATATTTTTGCTAATACGAGCAACCTATCTTCAACCCAGCCTCGTCGATGCTCATAAGACTTGCCTGTAAAACGGTCCTCCCCACATAGAAAAGCACGACGCACGCAACGTGAAATACAGTGATAGTACTTTGTATCAACCAAACTTACTTGACGCTTTCTTGCGATTGCCATAAGACACTCTGCTTGTTTTTTGCACTAAATAAAGGCTAGCCTTTAATTTTAAAAAATGCAAAATTTAGGATGGGTGTCAGTTTATTTTCCAGGTGTATTTATACACCAAGCCTTTCAATAAGCTTTAGAATTGATCGTTCAGGTAATTCACCAGCAGTATCAATTGAGACTATTTCCGAATTCCAAGGGTGATACTCTCTTGCATTTACACTTTCCCACGATGGTAAAGCCAAACCTTTTACAGGAGAATCACGACTTTCTACTCTGATTTTATGCTCAATTTTATTAGAACAACTAATTTCTATATTAACGTATTTTGCACCAGAATTAATAGCCGTTTGCTCCCATTCAACTCTAGATTCAGGAACAGAGTTACATGAGTCGCCAACCACATTCAGCCCTTGTATTAAAATATCTGAAGCCAATCTATAAGCTATTTGATAACCTTCAGCATAAACCTTTAAACCACAGATATCCTTTAGGGATTGCTCAATTGTATCAACTCGTAAATACGACGATCCAAGGTGTTTACTTAAAAGCGCAGCTAAAGTGCTTTTACCAGTTCCCGGCAATCCTGAAAATATATAAAGTGTAGCCATACTCGATTTGCACCTAACGAGCCTGTAGATTAACTCGTTTTTTTATTTATTTTTATTGATAAACAAACCATAGCTGAGTTCCTATTTTGGTTCAATCGATTACTGTATTTTATGCAGAACGTAAAGTGGGAATTTGGTATTGTTTTAATTGGCGTTTTGGAAGGGATTAAGGGTGGTTGAGTGGCTTTTATTTAGGGTAAAAGGGCTTACCCTTCTTAATGCATCGTGTTTTGCAGCTTTTCTATATTATGAACAAGACAATACAGTTGCCATTGCGCATTCACTTTCATTTGACCCCGTAAGGTCAATTTATTCATGCCTTTATTCACCGTAATATTCCCGAACACTGGTTCGATACACCCGAGTCGTTTGCTATATTGTCGTCGACCTATGGGGCTGTCTATTTTTACTTTCATCTTATCAACATAGCTCAGCTTTTTGCGCGATTCATTATTTATAAACTGTACTTGTCGCCCCGTTTTAATGGGTGGCTTTCGCATGCATTGC
>NZ_WTKV01000055.1:0-1285 GCF_011378705.1 Pseudoalteromonas sp. SA25
CGTATCGGAGATTGGGAAATAGATACCGTCATAGGTAAAGGTCATCGAGGCGCCCTTGTTACCATTGTAGAGCGGGTCACCCAATTCACTGTATCAACTCAGGTGGCAGGAAAAACAGCGGAAGCCGTCACTGCGGCGACGATAGAACTATTAAGGCCATATAGGTCAGCGCTTCATAGCATCACAGCTGACAATGGAAAAGAGTTCGCTTATCACGAGCAAATCACAGAGGCTTTAAGTGTACCTGTTTATTTTGCTCACCCTTATCACTCATGGGAGCGCGGATTGAATGAAAACACGAATGGATTACTACGTCAGTATTTGCCGAAGAGCACAGATTTTAAGGCGGTAACACCAGCACAAGTTATACCCGTACTTGAGCAACTTAATAATCGTCCGAGGAAGACACTTGGATTTGAAACGCCTGCAAAATTGATGCAGGATCACTTGGCGGCTAAAGCCGCCTAAACGTTATGCACTTCAGATTTGAATCCGCGACATAAAAAATAATTTTTAATAAAAACAATGAAGCTGGCACACACAGTGCAATTATCCCGTTAGTTAAACAATAAAAAGCCGTCAGCCTAAAGGTTCCTATTACATAATAAAAACCTTGGCGAGCAAAAATCATATAACGGGAAATGGACATGCTAAAACTAAAAAAAACCATCGCTATCAGTGCTATAACATTAATGGGCGCAACATCTTTAACGTCAACAGCCGTACATGCTGAAGTAACGGCTAATGCAGCGGCAACATCAAACTACTTATGGCGTGGTCAAGAGCAAACTGGGGGCGATGCAGCTATTTCAGGCGGTATTGATTACACCAATGAATCGGGCTTTTATGCGGGTACTTGGGCTTCAAACGCATCGTGGGCAGATGAAATGACCTATGAGCTTGACTTATACGCAGGCTTTGGTGGCGATATTAACGAAAGTGTTAGCTACGATGTTGGTTATATTTATTACGCTTACCCAGACGCAGCTTCTGAAGCAGACGCAGATTTCTCTGAAATTTATAGTAGCATCAGTGTCGAAGGCTTTACCTTTGGTGCTTCTGTACTTGCAACATCAGCTGCAAGTGGTGATGGTACAGATTTTGGTGATTCACTTTACCTAACAGCTGATTACGGCTTTGCTGTTGGCAGTAACGGCACTGAAATGGCGCTTCACTTAGGCCATTACTCTGGTGATTTTATTGGCGATGATAATATCTTAGATTACGGTGTATCAATTTCGAAAGACGGTTTTACTTTTGGTTTGTCTGATACAGATATGGATGA
>NZ_WTKV01000056.1:0-944 GCF_011378705.1 Pseudoalteromonas sp. SA25
CCGTCGAATTGCTAAAGCGTGTGAGACGAACATTTTATTTATGAGTGTGTCGGGAGATATCCAGCCGCATTACACATCAATAGCAGGCTTCGTTGCTAAAATGCATGAACAGATTGAGCCGATTTTTACGCAAGTGCTGATGATATGTGATGAGGAAGACTTGATAGGCCGCAACATGTTTGCCATTGATGGGTGTAAATTAAAGTCCAATGCGAGTAAAGAGTGGAGTGGCACATTCGATGAGTTAGGTCGCAAAAAAGCAAAACTAGAACGCGCAAGCAAACGTATTATTGAACGCCACCAATCACAAGATGGACTGGGCGAAGAATTGATAACTCAGGATTTAAAACAAAAAGAAAAGCTAGATAAAAGTGCAGATAAAATCACCGAGTTTTTAGCCACTCACGAAGAGAAAACAGGCAGTAAAGGCAAGCCTGTTAAAAGTAATATCACTGATCCAGATAGTGCAAAAATGACGACCTCAAAAGGCACAATCCAAGGTTACAACGGCATAGCGATAAACGATGATAAACACCAAATTATCCTGCAAGCACAAGCGTGGGGCTCAGTAGGCGAGCAACAAACTTTACAGCTAGCCGTTGCACAATTAAAACAGCAACTCGCTAAACTCAATACAGAAAAACTGGCAGATGAGCATACCATCAAATTCACCGCAGACAGTGGGTTTAACAGCGAAGTAAATCTTGAATTTATGGCGCAAAGTGGATTCGATACCTACATTGCGGACAACCAATTTAGAAAACGAAATCCATTGTTTAAAGCCAGCGAAACATACGAAACAGAGCAAGAAAAGCGCCGACTAAAACGCAGCAAAGGCAAGCCACGATTATTTACCTCAGATGATTTTCATTATAATGAAGCAACCCAAATTTGCCGCTGCCCCGCAGGCAATGCCATGTGGCGAAGTGGTATCAATGTAAAAA
>NZ_WTKV01000006.1:0-214773 GCF_011378705.1 Pseudoalteromonas sp. SA25
GTTGCTCGTATTAGCAAAAATATTTTGTATTGATGTATGTGCTTATGCCGTCATGAGTAATCATACCCATTTAGTATTGTATGTTGATGATAAGAAAGTGAATAGGCTAAATGATAAAGCGATTATTATTCGCTGGCATAAACTGTGTAAAGGCACATTGCTAACGCAAAAATATGTACAAGGTGAAAAGCTAAGTAAAGTTGAACTCATCTTTTTCAATCAAACGGTTAAGCAATACCGAGAGCGCTTATCAAGTATCAGTTGGTTTATGCGGTTGTTAAATGAAAACATTGCTCGCAGAGCAAATAAAGAAGATAACTGCACTGGCCGTTTTTGGGAGGGACGATTCACGTCTCAAGCATTATTAGATGAAGCAGCCCTTGCGGCCTGCATGGCGTATGTCGATTTAAACCCCATTAGAGCCAAAATGGCTAACACCCCAGAAGAGTCAGACCATACCAGCATCAAACAGCGTTTAACGTATGTAAAGGATGGCAAGCAACCAAAACAACTACTGCGCTTAGCAGGCATGCCACGTCAAATTATGCCAAAAGGGCTGCCTTTTGAGCTTAAATCGTACCTTGAACTTGTTGAGCTAACAGGGCGCTGTATACGAGAAGACAAACGTGGTTATATTGAAAGTACACACTTACCCTTACTCGAAAGAGTTAACATCTCCCCAGAAAACTGGTTAAAGCTCACCACACAATTTACACGTGTATTTCATGGTGCAGTCGGCAGGCCAGCCTCACAAGAAGGTTATTGTGAAAACTTAAACCGAAAGCGCCGAGCGAATATCAGTAACTGCGAAAAGCTACTAGCATAAAACTTAAACTACTCAGTAAAACTATTCAGTAATAAATCACAACTGCATCATGCAGCCATTTTCACGCGTGCAATTTAGATTTAATAGGCTAATGACTTATTTAATGGATGAAATGGAAATAACCTGGTGTAGTGGCATAGTGATTTTGACCACTATTTACATACAAACTTGTATAAAACCAAGTGGAGCTTTTTTATGCCTTAGTTTTATTAAAAACGTCCACTAATGTTAAACTACAAAAAACTTAATTACTTAATATAGCTATGGCATTTTATATTCCTTTATTACAACCTCATTTTAAGCACATTGAAATTGGCGATACGCTTACATCACTTTGGAGTGGATGTGGCAGTATTGTGCAGTGCCAGCTTGATGATGATCCATGTGTTATTAAAGCTATTAAAATACCCAGTTATATACACCATCCTAAAATTAAACAAAGCGAATTTGCGCTTAAAAGAAAGCAGCACTCATATAGTGTTGAATACACATTTTATAAGCTTTATAGCCAGCATTTACCAGTACATGCGCAAAGTATTGAATGTATAGGTGCAATTAATAAAGATGATGAATATGCGCTGGTGTTTAAAAACTTTACCAAACATGGGTTTGCTCAAGCAGGGGCACAACATGTTAAAGATATATTAAGGTGGCTTGCACACTTTCATGCGTTTAACTTAAGTAAACCCGCTGAAGGGTTATGGCAGCAAGGCAACTACTGGCACTTAAGCACGCGCCCAGATGAGTTTAATAAACTAAAAGATAACCTTGATAAAAAGTCCGATATTAAAAATGCTGCACATAAAATAGATGAGCAACTACAAAGTTGTGCGTATAAAACGCTGATTCATGGCGATGCAAAACTTGCTAACTTTGCAGCAAATGAGCGCGATGAAATACTCGGTTATGATTTTCAGTATATAGGTGCAGGTTCTGGGATAATTGATGTAATGTATTTTATGACTAGTTGCTTAAGTGATGCACAATTACACGAGTGCGCTGATGAGTATCTTGCGTATTATTTTGATAATTTAAAGGCTGCTATTACTACTTATCATCCTACAGCACCAGCAAGTAAAATAGCTGACGATTGGCTCGCTTTATGGCCTGCTGCATGGGCTGACTTTTATCGATTTTTAGCTGGCTGGAGCCCCGAGCACCAAAAAATAAATAGTTATATGCAACAGCAAGTAAACAGCTGGTTAGCGAGTAACATTTAATAAACACAACGGGTTGATGGCTTGCATAAATATCAAGCAAAACAATACATTTTGGCACGATGTATGAAAATCTCTTTAAAACTACAGGTCAAATGACCTTTTTTAATATAAAATACTGCAAATTCTTGTATCAGTAGGTTTATATCATGGCAATTCACGTTATTTCTCACCCTCTTGTTCAACATAAACTAGGCCTAATGCGAGCGCATGGTATTAGTACTAAAAGCTTTCGTGAATTATGTTCTGAAGTTGGAACCTTATTAACTTACGAAGCAACTAAAAACCTACAGTTAGAAGATAACGAAATTACAGGCTGGGATGGTAATAAATTAAAAGTAGAGCATATTAAAGGTAAAAAAATTACCGTAGTGCCTATTTTGCGTGCTGGTCTTGGCATGATGGATGGTGTTATGCAGTTATTACCAGCCGCTAAAGTGAGTGTTGTTGGTCTTGAACGTAACGAAGAAACACTAGAGCCAGTACCATATTTTGAAAAGCTAGTAGGTAATATTGATGAGCGCCTAAGCTTAGTTATTGACCCTATGCTTGCAACTGGTGGCTCAATGATTGCCACAATCGATATGCTTAAAAAAGCAGGCTGCAAAGAAATCAAAGTAATTGTACTAGTTGCAGCACCAGAAGGTGTTGAAAGAACACTTTCAGCACATCCAGATGTAGAAATATTTACAGCCTCAGTAGATAGCCACTTAAACGAAAAGGGCTATATTATCCCTGGTTTAGGCGATGCGGGCGACAAAATATTCGGTACTGTTTAGGAGTCTTAAGTGCAAAATAATGACACCTTTTCAATAAAAACTATTTTAACGGGCGCGCAAATGCTGTTTGTAGCATTTGGTGCGCTGGTATTAGTGCCGCTTTTAACGGGCTTGGATCCTAATGTTGCGCTTTTTACCGCAGGCATTGGTACCTTGCTGTTTCAGGTAGTGACTAAAGGCCAAGTGCCTATATTTTTAGCTTCATCGTTTGCCTTTATTGCACCTATTATTGCCGCTGTGCAAATGTGGGGCGTGCCGGCCACTATGGGCGGCTTAATGGTGGCGGGTTTTGCTTATATGCTTTTAAGTTTATTAGTGAAATTTAAAGGCGTTGCAACGCTTCATAAAATTTTACCACCTGTGGTTGTAGGCCCAGTAATTATGGTTATTGGCCTTGCGCTAGCACCTGTTGCTGTAAATATGGCGATGGGTAAAAGTGGCGACGGCAGTATTCAAATTATTGATTACACCAGCGCTATTTATATTTCGTTGTTCTCGTTAGTGGTTACGCTTATTTTTGCAGTATGGGGAAAAGGCGTATTTAAGCTTATCCCTATTCTGGCAGGGGTTGTAGCGGGTTATTGTTTATCGCTTGGTATGGGCGTTGTGCAATTTGACGCAGTGACTAACGCACAGTGGTTTGCTGTACCAAACTTTACTTGGCCTGAGTTTAAATGGCAGGCTATTTTGTTTATGGTACCTGTAGCAATAGCACCTGCAATTGAGCATATTGGCGATATGATGGCTATTAGCCAAGTAACCAATAAAGACTTTTTGAAAAAGCCTGGGCTTCATCGTACTTTGTTTGGTGATGGCCTTGCGACTTCTGCGGCATCATTATTTGGTGGCCCGCCTAACACTACTTACTCAGAAGTAACGGGGGCAGTTATGCTTACCAAAAACTTCAATCCTAAAGTAATGATGTGGACAGCTGTTATTGCCATTATTTTAGCGTTTGTAGCTAAAATGGGATCTGGTTTGCAAACTATTCCTGTGCCAGTAATGGGCGGCATTATGATTCTACTTTTTGGCTCTATTGCTGTAGTGGGTTTAAATACACTGGTTAAATCGGGCGATGATTTAACCGCGCCGCGTAACTTAAGTATTGTTGCACTTATTTTGGTGTGCGGTATTGGTGGTATGCATATTGGTGGTAGCCAATTTAGTTTAGAGGGCGTAAGCCTCTGCGCTATTTTAGGAATAGTTCTTAACTTAGTATTACCAAAAGCAGAACCTGAAAAAGTTTAATTTTGCACATTAGCTAAATAGATTGCACCATAATAGCGCATTTTTAATGCGCTATTTTTTTAACTTATTAATAAATATACAAAAATAATAATGGTCTAGTATCTGCATTTAACTTCCAGAACGCATTGTATGCAAAGGAGTTACTATGTCAGAGGCCAATATTGTGGATATAACCCCGTTTTTAGCAAAACACCAACTGCCTTTAAAGTATCAATATTTGAGTGAGCAATATTTTGTTCCACTCGCGCATGACATACTCGAATCTAAAAAAACAAATACTCCTATTTTTGTCGCCATAAATGGATGCCAAGGCTCAGGAAAAACAACACTCGCTGATTTTTTAGTTACCTGGTTTTCTAAAAACACACCACTTAACAGTGTTGCATTGTCGATTGATGACTTTTATTTAGCGAAACAAGCACGTAGTGAACTTGCCAAAGGCGTACATCCTCTTTTTACTACTCGCGGAGTACCGGGTACTCACGATGTAGCGTTAATGAATAGCACAATAACTAATTTACTGGCAGGAGAGGTAAACGTACCGCTTCCACGTTTTAATAAACACGAAGACGACTGCGTGCCAGCAAGTGATTGGCTAACAAACGAAAAGCCAGTTGATATTGTTATTTTAGAAGGGTGGTGTGTAGGCAGTGAGCCACAACCGTTGTTTTCATTGAGTGAGCCGCTTAACGAGTTAGAGCAACAATTTGATAAAGAAGGCGTTTGGCGCCGCTGTGTAAACAGCTGTTTGGCAAACGAATATAAAGCCGTTTTTAACCTAATTGATTATACCGTTATGCTAAAAGCACCGAGTTTTAGTGATGTTTTTACATGGCGACAAGAGCAAGAACAAAAGCTAATAGCCAAAAAAGGTGAAGGCTCGGGCACCATGACTAACGAGCAATTGGTGTATTTTATTTCTCATTTTGAGCGCATTACGCGTGAGAACTTAAACACACTGAGCGCTAAAGCAAACGCTTTAATTGAACTTGATAGCAACCGCGATATTAGCGGTATGCACCTAACGAGTGATGACACACTTCAACCCATTATTTTTACAGATTTGGACGGTACATTACTCGATCACGCTGATTACAATACCAATAATATCAGTGAGTTATTGCAGCAGCTGCAAAATGCACATATCCCTGTGGTGTTTAATACCAGTAAAACTTTTTGCGAAGTTATAGAGCTTAAAAACGATTTAAACATTCAGCAGCCTTTTATTGTTGAAAACGGTGCAGCGGTATTTATTCCAGAAGATTATTTTGAACTTAAGCCTATTGGTTGCAAAAAAATAGGCGCTTACTGGTGCTACGCAATGGCAAAGCCGCTATCGAGTTTATTAGATGATCTAAATACTTTAAAGGCAGATTATAAAGCACATTACAAATTGTTTAGTGACTTATCGAGTGAGCAAATATCAGAACTTACAGGCCTCGATGATGCCCAAGCAAGACGCGCACAAACCCGCGATTATTCAGACCCTCTTTATTGGTATGGCAACGACGAATTACTCACAGCCTTTGTAAACGATGTTGAAGCACTCGGCTACGATATAAAAATTGGTGGGCGCTTCATTCATATTGCCAAAAATACCGATAAAAGCGCTGCACAGCAGTGGTTAGTTAAACAGTTTACCCATCATTTCAGAAAGCCTCTCACGGTCATTGCACTTGGTGATAGCGATAACGATAAGCAAATGTTAGAGCATGCAAATATCGCCATTATTATCGCCAATCCGGCGAGTAAAAAGCCGGTTAAATTGTCGCACAACAAAGCACGATATTCTCAATCACCAGCACCGCTGGGCTGGATTGAAGAAATAACATCGTTGCCGTGCATTAGCAGTATTTTAAGTATTTCTGAGGAGCAAACATCTCATGGCTGATTTTTATCAAAATGGCATTATTACAACATTACATAATATTGCCGACAGACCAATAGAAGATCTAGAAAAAGAGCTACTTACTTTTAGCAAGCAGCGCCCAATGGGATTAATACTTCCTTCGTTATTTAGTGAACTTGAAGGCCCTGCGCTGCAAAATATAGTTAGCGAATTACGCGAAGTACCGTATTTATCGCAAATTACCATAGGTTTAGATAGAGCCGACGAAGCACAGTACCGCCATGCACTTGGTTTTTTTAAAGAGCTAAACCAAAACCATAAAGTATTATGGAACGACGGCCCACGCTTACAAGCACTTGATAAAGAATTACAAGAGCTAGGCGTTGCACCGCGTGAGCTGGGTAAAGGCCGTAACGTGTGGTACTGCATGGGCTATAAATTAGCAACAGCGGAAGTGGAATCTATCGCGCTGCATGATTGCGATATTTTAACCTACGACAGAAGCTTACTTGCTCGCTTAATTTACCCCGTTGCGCATCCGCGTTTTAACTATGAATTTTGTAAAGGATTTTACCCGCGTACTGCTAATGGCAAAATTAATGGCCGTGTATCGCGCTTATTAGTAACGCCACTGCTTCGCTCGTTTAAAACAATTTTAGGCAATACCGACTACCTTGAATACATGGATTCGTTTAGATACCCACTTGCAGGTGAGTTTTCGTTTAGACGCGATGTTTTAAACGATATTCGCATTCCAAGTGACTGGGGCCTTGAAATAGGCGTACTGAGTGAAATGTATCGTAATTACTCCCATAACCGCTTATGCCAAGTAGATATTGCAGATAATTACGATCATAAGCACCAAGAACTTTCACTTGATGACCAAAGCGCAGGTTTGTCTAAAATGTCGATTGATATTACTAAGGCATTGTTTAGAAAGCTGGCAACACAAGGTGTTACTTTTACCAGCGAAACAATTCGTTCATTAAAAGCGACTTACTACCGTATCGGGCTAGATTTTATTGAAACCTATCACAACGATGCGCTTATGAACGGGTTAACGCTTGATGTACACCAAGAAGAAAAAGCAGTAGAAATGTTTGCACAAAATATTATGGAAGCAGGGCAACACTTTTTAGAAAACCCAATGGAAGCGCCATTTGTGCCAAGTTGGAACCGTGTTGTATCAGCAATGCCAGACGTACTTGAGCGCTTAAAAGAAGCCGTAGAGCTAGATAACGAAGAATATAGTTAACCTGCGTGCAGGTTAACTAGCCTATAAGTCTAAACAATAAATATTAGGGGCGCATGTGAGCACAGTTAGCGAATTATTTTTACAACGAGTAGAGCAACATCTTCATATTATTTATGAGGAGGTTGAGCTGCCTTTATCGGTTACTGAGCTAGCTCAGCAACTCATTAAAATTATATTAGGTAGCAATACACTGCGCGACCCGACCCCCCATACAAACAGATGGGATGAACAAGATATAGTATTGATTGCTTATGGCGATTCTATTATTAAACACGATGATAGTGAATTTGCCGTATCGAGCCCAATGGAGGCACCGCTTAAAACACTACACAGGTTTATAAAAGAGCAATGTGATATGCAGTTAAATGCGCTGCATATATTGCCATTTTACCCGTACAGCTCAGATGAAGGCTTTGCCGTAATGAACTACGTGCAAGTGAATGAGTCGTTAGGTGATTGGGGAGATATTCAAAATATCGCTAAAGACGTAAAGCTAATGGCAGATTTAGTTATTAACCATTGCTCAAGCAGAAGTGTATGGTTTGAGAACTTTTTAAATGATTTACACCCGGGTAAAGACTACTTCAAAACGGCGAGCTTAACGGATGATTTAAGCCAAGTTGTACGCCCGCGAACCTCATCGTTATTAAATACTGTAACTACGCCAAGCGGCGAAAAACATGTGTGGTGTACGTTTAGTCACGATCAGGTTGATTTTGACTTTGGCAATCCTGATGTACTTAAAGAGTTTGTGGGAATAATTAGGCATTATTTAGACAATGGCGTGCGTTTGTTTAGGCTTGATGCGGTTGCATTTTTGTGGAAACAGCTTAATACAAGTTGCATTAACTTGCCGCAAACACATGAAGCCGTAAGGCTAATGCGAACACTTATTGAGCACGCAGAGCCCAGCGTAGTTATAATTACCGAAACCAATATTCCAAACCAAGAAAACCTATCGTACTTTGGTAACGCTAACGAAGCGCACAGTATTTATAACTTTGCATTGCCGCCATTGTTGCTACACACATTACTTAGCGGCGATAGCACCGCAATTAAACACTGGATGATGAGTATGCCGCCTGCGCAAAATGGTACGGCATACTTTAACTTTATAGCCTCGCACGATGGAGTAGGGCTCAGACCAATTGAAGGTTTACTACAACCCAGCGAAGTGGCGTCACTAGTAAGTACAACTATGCAGTTTGGTGGTCGTGTATCTATGCGTACAAGTAACGATGGCACACATACACCGTACGAGCTAAATATTGCTTTATTTGATGCACTGCAAGGGACGCACAATGGCCCTGATAAGTTTGGCCTTGAGCGATTTATGTGTGCTCACGCAATTATGTTTGCGCTTGAAGGTATCCCAGGGCTTTATATTCATAGTTTGTTGGGTACAACTAACGACTACGACCGATTTGAAAATTCACAGCATAACCGCGCTATTAACCGCCATCGTTGGCAAGAATCAAAGCTACTCGCGGCAATTGGTGAAAAGTACAGTCATCATCATAAAGTGTTTAACGGCATAAAAAGCTTATTGGCAGTACGCAAAAAGCAGAGTGCCTTTCACCCCAATGCTACACAGTTTACGCTGCATTTAGCAGGTGGGTTGTTTGGTTTTTGGAGACAAAGCATTGACAGGCGCCAAAGTATATTTTGTGTTTATAACATTAGCGATAAACCACAAACGCTCACATTGGCCGACTTAAACTTAATTAACACCCAAAAGTGGTTTGATTTGGTGGCAAATAAAACGATTGAAGAAAGCCAATTAACGATAGAGCTAGAACCATACCAAAGCGTGTGGCTGAGTAATATTAAATAAGACCTATTAAAAAGGCTCGCACTGCGAGCCTTTGTTTTAACTAATAAGTTATTTTATTAATTATAAGCTGTAGCTTAAGTTAATGTAGCCAAAGCGGCCAATGTTATCGTAACTTGCGCTACCCGCGCTTGTACCACGTGAACCGTACGGAAGTTTACGGTTAAATACGTTATCAACACCTACTTTAACGCCTAAACCGCTATCGAAGTTATAACCAACAGTCATATCGGTAATAAAGTATTTACCGTAAGACATTTGATTACTTGGGTTCGGGTTGTTTTCAAGTTCAACATTTGTGTATAAATCGACTTCACTTAAAAAGCGTGTTTCAACTGTTGAGAAAAAGTTATCCATAACATAACTTACAGATAAGTTAGTTTGCCACTTAGCTTCACCTGTAGTACCTGCGTATTCAATGTAGTTACTAGGGTCATCTTGGAACGGGTAATCCTTACGTTCAATTAAGTAAGTACCAATTAAGCGTGTTTTAAAGCTACCTTCAAACGCGTCAAAATCGTAACCTAGTTCAAAATCTATCCCTGATGCTTTTTGGCCAGCAACATTTAATACAGAGTTTTGAATCAAAGTAATTTCACCATTAGCATTACGTGTAATTAAGTCACAGTACTGATTGTTTATACCTGTTGCGCTATCTACACAGCGATCAAGAATGTCTTGAGCGTTAATTGTGTCAATTGCATCTTCAAGTTCAATTTCCCAGTAATCAATAGTAAGTAGCGCGTTTTCTAAAAACTCTGGTTGGTAAACAATGCCTACAGTTGTACTTGTTGACTCTTCGCCTTTTACATCGCGGTTACCACTGCTTAAACCATCTAAAGAGGCTGAATCGTAATCTGAGTTAAAGTCACTCGCTACGCCTAATGCGGCACAGTTTGCAGTACGTGTTGCACCGTTTGATAAGTCACCTAAGTTTTCAGCGCGACACGGGTCGTCTACATTGTAGAAAGTTTGGCTTGCTGCACCAAATACTTCACTAATGTTTGGGGCACGAAGTGCTGCAGATTGAGTTACACGTACACGTAGCTCATCATTTACAGTCCAATCAAGGCCAAGTTTCCAGCTAGTTGCTTCGCCAATCGTACTGTAGTCAGCATGACGTACTGCAGTATCAAACACTAAGTCTTGAATCAGGGGTAAGTCAGTTAAAATTGGCATCGTCGCTTCAAAGAATACTTCGCGAACATTAAACGAGCCCTTATCTTCGCCCAGTGCGTTAAAGAAAGTACCTTCAGCGTTATCTGGCTCTTTTGTTTCGCTTTCTTCTTTACGGTACTCAGCACCAAATGCAACACCTACATAGCCCGCTGGTAATTCAAAAATAGCGCCATTAGCAAGTGAGCCAGAAATAACTGTTTGCTTAATAGTTGATGTGCCAACAGATACCGTATTAATGTAATCAATGGCTTGTTGAGATGGCGAACCAAACCCCATAATATTTACAGGAACACAGCCATCAGCTTGGGCTGCAGCACTACGACATACTACGTTACCATTTGTATCTTCAACTGCATCAAGTGCATTAAAGTAGTTGGCTACAATCATGTTAGCGCCGTTTTCACGCTCTAGATCAGTTTGGCCATAAACAACTGATGTATCTAATTCCCAATCTTCAAATACAGTACCTTTTAAGCCGGTAACAAAGCGCGTTGTTTCACGCGTATTGTTTTCAATGCGGCGGCCAAGGTCGGTCATCATGCGGTTAACCATGATCGAATCAACACCTTCCTCTTCCATACGTGCTTTAATGGCTGGGTCTAGGTAAGGGTTGTCGATTTTAATGCTGTTTTCATCGTCAAAGAAGAAAAATGCAGGTTGCCCTATGCTTTCGCCTTGGCTGTTTACGTATTTTGCATCAAAGTAAACGTTTAAGTCGTCGGTAACATCGTAGTTAACTTTAAAGTTTACGTTGTAGCGCTCAAACTCAGGTTGAATCTCTTCAAATTGACCAAGATTAAACGAATCACAGTTTGCACACGACAAGCCATCTACATTATCACCTATGTATAAGTCGCGAGCGCTGCTGTCGGCGTTAAAGCTATTAGTATATCCATCTTCAAGTGCATAAACACCGGCGTTATTAATAGCGTAATAACCAGCATTAGGTGTTAAGATTTTATCAGGGAAAGCTGCGCTATCTTTGTTTGCTTCTGTTTGGGCTTGATTACGTAAACTACTAAACGAAGTGCTAGTCCAAGGGTGCTCAAGCGCGTTTAATGAATCCTGGCCTGAGTACTCAATAGCAAAAGCTGCATTACCACGATCGTTATCAAAGTTAGAGCCGTATGAGAACGTCGCTTTTTCGTTGTTGTAGCTGCTTAAATCGGCAAAACCACGTGTAACGCTAAAGTCCATGCCTTCAATGTTGTCTTTTAATATAAAGTTAACAACACCTGTCACCGCATCAGCACCGTATACAGCAGATGCACCACCAGTAATTATCTCTACACGTTCAACCCATACACTTGGAATAGTGTTGGTATCTACAGATTGAGAACCTGCAGAGCTTGATACATGACGCTTACCATTTACAAGTACCAAAGTACGATCTGTACCCATGTTACGTAAATCAAGAATATTTAAACCCGCAGTACCAATAAAACGGCCTGAGTTAGCCATAGAATATGTATTGCCAAGTGCAGGTAAGTTATTTAGCGCTTCACCAATGTTTACAGCGCCAGTGTTCATTAGCTGCTCGCCACTGATAACTGTAACCGGTGCAGGCGCAATAGCACCTTCACGTAAAATACGTGAACCCGTTACTTCAACACGTTCAATTTTTGTTGCTTGCTCATCTTGTGCAAGCACAGAATTACTTGCTGTTGCAGCAGCAGTAATTAATGCACATTTAATGCTAGTAGAAAGTAAATTATGACGTTTCATTTGATTCCCAGAGAACATTTTATAGTAATTAAATACAATGTAGTTTTATCCAAATGCAGTTTGTATTTGGATAAAGCCCTATAACTTTTTTTATGAGGGCGGCGATTATTGCATGCTGATTATTTTATTAAAAGCAGCTAACTCACTGTAAAATAAGCAACTTGAAATAACCTGAAGAACTTTTATTGTGTTTTTTGGTATTAATTACAAAGGCCCTTTAAATGATTTACTGAGGTGTTTTTACATTTAGTTTCTCTTATGTATTTTAGTTATTAACATTGGTTTTTGTTTGTTAAATTTTCAGTTGTTTTTTAAGTCAATTTTTTGCGGTTTATAATTGTTTATATATAAATTTTTATTTATATGAAGTTGTCAGCGAGTGTTATATGTACTTATTTGTAAAGGTTATGTGTGTTATTACTCTTTTAAAGTGATTTTTATTAGGTGTTTTTTATTCAAAAAAATCGTTATTTGAATATTTTTCACTATTGCGGCTTTAAAATGATTAATTTGTAAACCCCCTTTACAGCTCAAAGTGCTCATAACAGCTCGTAAAGTTACTTTGCTACGTAAACTTGATACAATTTAGGTGTTTTTAATTAATAGGTTTGACCATGAAGTATTTAGTTATTATTTTTACCTTTGCGTTTAGTTCAATGTCTTTTGCGCAGCAAGAAGTCGATCTTGAAGTAAATATGAAAAACACGGGCCTTGCATATAAACAAGCGGTGCAGGCAACTCAACTTAGTGAATTTAATACTGCGATAGATGAATTTATAAAGCTGGTTAAAGTGAGTAAAACAGGTAAGTTTTACAAAAAACCTGAGCAGTCATTGCAGGGCCTTGATAAAGTGATTGCTCAAGCTGAACTTGCAAAAAAAGCAGCAAACGAGCAGGGGCTAAGTGCGGCAAAAGAACCACTGAAAAATATAGATAATTTACGTAAAAAATATCATGAGTTACACGAGCCTCCAGGGTTCTTTGAATTACTGTTCGGTTCATAAACCTAGACTATATGTATCTTTAGTAGCTACTTTTAAGCTAATTGCGTTATAAGGTATCTGCAGCAATAAATATAAGGAAACACAATGGAAATTTCAGTTTCAATGTTAGAAGGCCAAAAGCAAAGCGCTAAATTTGGCGACCTAGAAGTAATAAGCGATCAAAGCGTAAACGCTGGTGGCAATGCAGAGTATCCAGAACCGTTTGATTATTTTTTAGTAAGTATGGTTTTATGTGCAGGTTTTTATGCGCGTAAGTTTTGCGAGCAGCGTGATATTTCAACGCAAGGTATGACGCTTACTCAAAATAACGAAAATGTAGATGACAACGGTAAAAAGCTATTTTCAATTGAGATTAACTTACCAGAAGGCTTCCCTGATAAATATAAAAAGGCGCTTATTGCAGCCGTTAATACCTGTACGGTAAAAAAAGTAATTCAGGCAGTGCCAGAGTTTTCAGTAGTGGTAAAATAGTCTTCCTAAATTAGGTAGCTTAAGTAAGCTACCTAATTATATGTTGAGCATCCCCGTTTAATTTATTTCTTTTTCATTCCTTGTACTGCTTTAAAGCGTGGGTTGTTATTACAAATTACAAATACGCGGCCTTTGCGTTTTACAATTTGACACCCCGGACGTTGCTTAGCACTTTTAAGAGAGCTTAATACTTTCATACCTTTTCCTTTTTAACAGTCGTTAAATTTTTAAAACGACGATTAAACTGCGCAACGCGGCCATCTGTAGCGGTTGTTTTTTGCTTGCCTGTATAAAATGGGTGCGAGTCACTTGATACATCAATAGGTACGTATGGATATGTATTACCGTCTATTTCTACTGTGCGGCTCGTTTTTATGGTTGAGCCAATAATAAAGTAAGAATCGGCAGCGGTATCGTGAAAAGCAACCACGTGGTAATCAGGATGAATATTTGGTTTCATAATACGCCTCAATAAATGATATGTGATAGTATATCATTTTAATTTAACGTATTTATTCCCCCATTGCAAATTATTTAAATGTTCATCAAAAAGGCCGTAATTGCTGGCTATTTGCGCAAACAAATCAAAAAATAAGCACTTGAATCAAAAATGCTGGCTATTGGCGTTTAGGCTGTTATAACTATATTTAAGAGTTAAAACGTTAACAAATACGGTTATAAAGTTATTACAGAGGTTATGTATGAGTGACGCAACACAACAACAAGAACAAATTGATCAAGGGGTGATGGAAACCCTAAGAGAGCGCGACCACAGTACCTTGGCGCAACAAGTAAATCCTTTAACCTGCAACCACAATGATATTGTAGAGTTACTAGCAAGATATATGGCACTAAGCGAGCAAGAAGATGATGAGCTGTTTGATGATTGGTTTGATAACCTAACTAAAGAGCAACATACTGTTTTAAAAGTATTTGAAGTTTACCGTGGACAATATGAGCACCAAAATTAAAGTGTTTATTTTTGTAAGTATGCCAAATCCAGTGGTTATTTAAATAAAACTAAATAGCCACTACTACTTTTTCATTAAAGAGTAGCTATGTTGTATCAACCACTACTCCCACCTGTTTAAATCATAATTTTTTGCGGATTGAATCTTATATTTATTTAGGCACGACTTACTGATATTTATAAATATTTATTTATTGCTATTTTTAGGTAATGTTCTAGTTTGAATAGGCAGACTGTTTATAGTTTAAATAAGTTTATCGGATTATATACTCGAAAATATTCGCTCCAGTTTCGTAATTTATAAAACATTTAAAATTAATAGAGCTTTAATGATTAAACCTGAGATTCCAAATAACGAAGCTGAGCGATTACACGCGCTTAGAGCATTAAAAATTCTAGATACGTCTCATGAAGAGCGCTTTGATCGTGTTACTCGTATTGCCAAGCGTATGTTTAATGTTTCTATTTCATTGGTTACTTTGATTGACGAAGACCGCCAGTGGTTTAAATCAAGGCAGGGGCTTGATGCGGCTGAGCTTCCTCGCGAAACCTCATTTTGTGGCCACACCATAAATCAAGACGAGTTATTAATAATCCCAGATACAGCTCAAGACGAAAGGTTTTTTGATAACCCCTTTGTTACAGGCGATCCTAAAGTACGCTTTTATGCAGGCTTTCCTTTAAAATTAAGGGAAGGAGTCATTATAGGCACTTTGTGCCTTGCCGATAATAAACCTAGACAACTCAATGATGAAGAAAAACAATTACTAAGAGATTTAGGCACGTTAGTCGAGCGAGAAATTCAATCAATTCAACTAGCCACAATTGATGAGTTAACAAGAATCTCTAATCGACGTGGCTTTTTAAACCTTGCCGAACATACGCTAAATGTATGTAGGCGAAACAAAGTATCAATGTCGTTTATTTTGTTTGATCTCAATAAGTTTAAACAAATTAATGATATTTATGGACACCACGAAGGCGATTTTGTATTAAATAAATTTGCACAAATTATGCTTAGTTCATTTCGTGATTGTGAAGTAATAGGTCGACTTGGCGGAGATGAATTTGTTGCGATGTTAAGCGACTCAGACGAGACAAAAGCAGAGTTTGTTTTACAAAGGTTTGCGGATGCAATAGAGCATGCTAATAATACCTTAAACAAGCCATACAAAATTGATTACAGTGTAGGAGTAACACACTTTAAACACGATACAGGTAAATCGGTTGAGGATATGATTCAAGATGCTGATGTTGCAATGTATCAGCAAAAAAAGCAGCAATCACTTTAGTGAACTATTTAGTTTAATTGCTGCTTGAACTTCACTTAACTTCCTCATGCTAGTACGAATCTTATAATATGCCGTTATTCGCTATTGCAGTCATTTTTTGCCGCGGGTGATGCTAAAGACACATTTGGTTGCCAGACCCTGTTCCATATTTTATGAAGATTGTTTAAGTTTGGTCTTTGACTTATTTTTTCAAAGTTACCAATGCTCACTTCTGAATCATTTTTTTGACCCACTACAAAATTAAACACATAGTAGCACTCCATGCCCATACGTAAATCAGAAAGTACAATATTGCTTTGCTGTTGGCGCACCGAATAAAACCCTTTAGTAAACCACTGCAAGCGTTTTATAGCCCATTCATCGCTAATATTATTTAACAGTGAAGGCGTTGTTTGATAAGCCGTTAATGTAACATCGCTGGGTGCGTCAAATACTGATGCATAACCTTCGTAGTATTGTCCGTCAGACATCACAACAATACGCCACAGCAAAGTGGTTAGCGGAGCAGGCGTACTAACATACGCATTTACTGGTATTTGCCTGTTGTTGAGAGCCGTTTTTACTTTGTCATCAATATTTACTTTTAAAATTAAAGCGCAAAATAAATATAGACTACTTAAAACTAAGGCTGCTGCATTTATACGATAAGCCGTTGCTGCTTTTATTTTGGGTATTAGCGTACATATTACGCCAATTAATAAAGGAAGCGTGTAAGCGGGGTCAATAATAAACACACTAGAAACCGCAAAGGGGTACTCAGTAAAAGGCCAGAGTAGTTGTGTACCGTATACCGTTAGGCTGTCTAATAGGGCATGTGTAGATAAACTTAAAAATACTAGCCAAAACCAGCGCACTTTATAAATTTGCATTCCCGCGTGTACTTTTAATATTAGCCATACAATGAGCGGGCTAATTAATAAATGTATTAATAACGAATGGCTAAAGCCACGGTGATAAGTAAATGCTTCTACAGATCCGCCATATGGCAAAAATACATCTAAATCAGGGAGCGTGCCTAAAATTGCTCCCCATAAAACGGCTTTTCGACCTATTTTATTGCCTAACACCGCATAACCTACAGCACTGCCTAATGCTACCTGCGTTAAAGAATCCATTTTAATTAATACCTTTAATTACTACTTTTGTTATTTATACTTTTTGATTATTAAAAAGCGTCAAAAAATCGGTTAAAACATTTAATAAGCATATTAATATTAATATACAGAGCTTATAAACTAAGCCTAAGCTTTATGAAATCTAAAAAAGCCACAATTCGCGATGATACCGCACTGTTTCGCCGCTGCTTGCGCTAAGCGAAAACGTAAATAAAATGAGTTTTACTAACGGCCAAGTTTACGAGCATGTAAGTTCGAATCTTATAAATCACCAATACGTATGGCTAAGTCTGTTTTATGCTCGAGTAAATTAATAGTACTGCCGTGTGAGGTTATATCAAGCGTTATGTGAGGGTATTACTTAGCGAATTCACCAATTAAAGGCGTAAGTTGATGCAATACAAAAGGGTTTGCCGCATCTATTAGCTGCTTGCCATTTGGCGCTTGTTTTAAAGCTTTATGGCGTTTTCATCTGTGCATAAAATATTTAGCCTTTCGCAGGCGTATTTTAAAAGTATAGTTTTCCTCGCATTTTAAATTAAGCAAAATAATACCCCGTGGCGACTTATAAGTCCTGTTCCCGTTTAAAATACGGATGGTCAATTTGTTACCATATTTGGAATGATAATTGCCTCTAATTATAAAAATGAAGTCGTCAATTTTTAGACACATGAGGCAAAAATGAATTTTGGAACTCTTTCTTCGCAGTTATACAATGACAATGGCTATTCAAGCCTAAGTAATTTAAATAAAAACACTGTAAAAACGGATGATCCTAGTAAAAGTCCAGAGGCTAAAGCAGACTCTTCTTTAAATAAAGACGCCGAAAAAACTACGAGCTCTACTGCAGCTACTGAAGACGCAAAGTCTATCATTAGCAGCGAAACAGAAGATTCGAGTGACAATTCAGCAGTTCAAATGAATAAAGCGATCGAGTCAATTAAAGATTTACAGAGTAAAATAAGAGAAATGACCAATAGTTCTGATACGCCCACAGGGGAAGCGATAGAAGAGCTAAGCGAACTTAAAAAGCAACTCGATAGTGAGCTATCGTCGATACAATTAACAGTGCGAAAAAATGTATCTACTTTAATGGATTCAATGTTTTCATCATCTTCAGATAATAAAAGTTCAGGTTTGCTTTTTAATAACCAAGCATAATTTAACTTGCTTTTTAATATAGTTATAAGCTTAGTCGTGGCTTTATAAAATCTAAAAAAGCCACAATTCGAGACGATACCGCACTGTTTTTATAATACACGGCTTGTACAACCTCTCGGTTATTAGGAGAGCTAACTGCACAGGGTAACACTTCAACTAATTTACCTGTTTTTAGGTCATTGCCAATCATAAAGTGAGAAAGTAGCGCAACGCCTTGGTTTGCAATACATAGTTGGCGCACTGTTTCGCCGCTGCTTGCGCTAAGCGAAAACGTAAATAAAGCGGGCTTTACTAACGGCCAAGTGTTTAATTTAGGGGAGTCACTAAAACCAATTAACTTATGGTTTTGTAAGTCATCTATTTGTGTAATTGCTGCGTTGTTTTTTATATATTCTGAGCTGGCTACAATACGTAACTGACTGCTGCCGAGTTTACGAGCATGTAAGTTTGAGTCTTTTAAATCACCAATGCGTATGGCTAAATCGGTTTTATGTTCAAGTAAATCAATAATGCTGTCGTGTGAGGTTATATCAAGCGTTATGTGGGGGTATTGCTTGGCAAATTCGCCAATTAAAGGCGTAAGTTGGTGCAATACAAAAGGGCTTGCCGCATCTATTCGCAGCTTGCCACTTGGCGCTTGTTTTAAAAGCTTTATGGCTTCTTCACCGGTATAAAGCGTATTTAATCCTTCGCGCGCATATTTTATAAAAGTATGGCCTTCTTCGGTAAGCTCTAATCGGCGTGTTGTTCTGTTTAGCAAAGTACATTGCAATGTATTTTCAAGGCGTGATACAGCTCGCGACACTTTAGCCACCTGTTGATCGAGCAAATTAGCCGCCCCCGAAAAGCTTCCGCAATCTACTACCGTTATAAACGTTTCTAAATCTTCAGTTTTTGAATGAACAGCCATAAGTATACCAACACCATCTTTGCATTATTAACAAAAGTATTTTGTCACTAATGCTGTTTTTTGCAAACGATATTTTAGCCAAACTACATTCTTCAAATATTAATGAGGACATAACTATGCCATTGGCTTTGTGGGCGCTTACCTTAAGCGCATTTGCAATAGGAACAACTGAGTTTGTAATAGTGGGATTAGTACCCACCATTGCAAACGACTTAGGCGTAAGCCTACCTTCAGCAGGTTTGCTTGTAAGTTTATATGCGGTTGGCGTTGCCATTGGTGCGCCGGTGCTAACAGCTTTAACGGGTCGTTGGAATCGTAAAGTGGTCTTAATAAGCTTAATGGGCTTGTTTGTATTGGGTAACTTACTCGCTTGGCAAGCGCCAAGTTACGAAACATTAATACTTGCGCGCATTTTAACGGGGCTTGCCCATGGTGTGTTTTTTTCAATCGGATCGATGATTGCCACAAGTCTAGTAAGCAAAGACAAAGAAGCCAGTGCAATTGCCATTATGTTTACCGGGCTTACTGTAGCACTAGTAACCGGTGTGCCATTAGGTACATGGATTGGACAACACTTTGGTTGGCGTGCAACGTTTTTAGTTGTGTCGGTATTAGGTTTAATTGCATTAATCGGCAGCTCTATTTTAGTGCCAAAAAACTTAAAACAATCAATACCAGCCACGTTTAAAGAACAACTACAAGTAATTGTAAAACCGCGTTTATTACTCGTATATTTAATGACGATATTGGGCTACGGCGGCACGTTTACAGCGTTTACTTATTTAGCACCTATTTTAGAGCAACAAACAGGTTTTGCGCCTTCGGCTATTGCTTTAATAATGCTTGTTTACGGCGTATCGGTAGCGATAGGCAATATTTGGGGTGGAAAGTTGGCCGACAAACGCGGCCCAATTAGTGCTCTGAGTATTATATTCAGCGCTTTGAGTATCATTTTACTGATATTTACCTTTACGATGGAATCAAAAATTGCCGCTGTACTTACTATTTTAGTATGGGGCGCATTTGCTTTTGGCAATGTGCCAGGCTTGCAACTTTATGTTGTAAAGCAAGCGCAAAAGCACACGCCAAATGCGGTAGATGTTGCATCAGGTTTGAACATAGCCGCATTTAATATTGGTATTGCGCTTGGCTCAATTATTGGTGGTAGCGTAGTAGAGAATATGACCCTGCAAGATACAGCATGGATAGGCGCCGTTATCTCTGTTTTAGCACTTGGTGTTACACGCTACAGCGGTATGCTTGATAAACGTGAAATTCAGCAAGCATAAAGCCTTAGCTGTTAACCTTGAAACTAAAATTAATGACCTCATACCTGTTATGAGGTCATAGATTTTTAAGTGACAGTCGTAATAAGAAGTAAAAGGTGTATTTCGTAAAGCTTTAAAAGAGCTTGTTTTTAACCGATTATTTTATAAGGATAAACCATGACAAAACGTGTAATAGAAATGCCAGAACTCGGTATGGGAACATTCCGCTTAGAGGGCGACACGGCCTATAACTCAGTAAAAATGGCGCTCGAAGTTGGGTTTCGCCATATTGACACCGCACAAATTTATGGCAACGAAGAACAAGTAGGTCAAGCCATAAAAGATAGTAATATTCCGCGCAGTGAAATATTCTTAACTACCAAAGTGTGGAATAACAAATTAAATAAAAGCGACTTTATCCCAAGCGTTAAAAAGTCACTTGAAAAGCTACAAGTTGATTCGGTCGACTTACTGCTAATTCATTGGCCATCGCCTGCTAACGACGAGCCAATGAGTGAATACCTCACTGAATTACTAAAAGCGAAGCAGCTTGGTTTAACTAAGCACATTGGTGTATCAAACTTCACCATTGCAAACTTAAATGAAGCAATGCAAACACTTGACTCGCGTGAAATATTTACCAATCAGGTTGAGGTTCACCCATATTTAACTAATACTAAATTGCGTGCGTTTTGTGCTCAGCACGATATACACGTAACGGCGTACATGCCATTTGTAGTAGGCAAAGTACTTAAAGATCAAACCATTATCGACATTGCTAACAAGCACGATGCAAGTCCAGCACAAGTTGTTTTAGCATGGGTTAACGCCAGCGGTATGACGACAATTCCATCATCAACTAAGCGTAAAAACTTAGAAGATAACTTTAACGACCACGTTAAATTAGATGATGAAGACATAGCCCGCATTGATGGCCTAGATTGTGGCGACCGCCAAGCTACACCAGAATTTGCGCCGCAGTGGGATCAGTAAACTTACCTCAAACGCAAAGTTTAACTAAATATTTTAAGGTGTAGATTATCTACACCTTAACTTTTAAAAGGAATACACATGTTAACGGTTATAGCGGCACTGTCGTGCAAAAATATTGATGCAGATGTAATGCTTACAGCACTTGAAAACTTACAAAAGTCATCGCGCCAAGAAGTAGGGTGCTTACGTTATGAACTATCGGTAAAAAGTGATGATGAACATACCGACTACGTTGTTAGCGAACAGTGGGCGTCTGACGAACACTTTGAAGCGCATAAAAACGAGCCACACTTTAAAGCGTTTGGTACGCAAGTTACTGGGCTTTTAACCAATAGTAGTATTGACGTATATAAATCAATTGGTTAAGCGGTTTTATACCACTTAGCTAAACTACATAACTAAGTAAATACTCAAATAGGTGCTGTTAACTTACATCACCTTTTATTCTTACACTCCAACCTGCCTAAATACTCTACTTCCCCAATATACCAATGAAACCTATTAGGACTCTTTTTTGTTAATGCACAGTGCGTCGAAATCAAAAGAGGTTCATAACTTTATTAAAGTCGTTTTGGTATCACAACCCACTCTAATAAATAGCCTATTTAATTTGTTGTTTACATTAAAGTTCTCTGGTGTAAATTATAGAAATATAATATGGCATTTTAGTCAGCCGTAAATAGCCCGAGTGGTACTCAATATGAGGCTTAAAATAGCAAACTATTTATATATTTTTTGTGTATTATATTTTTACAGCTGAGTTAATTAAACCAATAATGGAGACATGGGTATGGAAATTAATAAATCAAATCAATCTATTCTTATTTTTGTAATCCCTTTATTAACTGCGTATTTCGGATCAAAAGTTATATTTCACTTATTTGCTTTTGAGTATCTTGTGTTTACAGATACTTTTGACATTCTAAAGCTACTCATTGATATTAGTGTATTTGGAGTGTTGTTCTATATTAGTTCACTGGGTGTTGGTTACTTCATCAGAGCTAAAACATAAGTTTTTTAATCATTAGTTGGTAAATTGCTAGCTGAAGAATCACAGCCAATAAAGCTTTAATAGCTTTAAGCTGTATCAATTTATATGGAAATAATAATGAAAAAATTAATCGCAATAATAGCATTGTTAGGCTTTGTCTCATTTGCACAAGCTAATGATAGTTTTGTAGTGAAGGCCAAATTTTATGATAATAAAAACCTAATTGGCTCGCCTACTTTAGTTGTAAATTCAAACGAAGAGGCGTCAGTTTCAGTTGAAAATTCGTATAGTTTTGCTCTTACAGTAACGCCAATTGACGATTCTACTGTTAGTTTAGCAACTGACTTAAAACTAGGTGGAAAAAACATGGCTCCCTCTTTAATTGTTGAACTAGGCAAAGAAGCAAGTATCAATATTGATGGTAAAGAGCTTTCAGTTTTAGTGAGCAAATCAAGCAGCTAATAAGTTAAAAATTAGGAATATAATTAATGAGAAACTCAAGAAATGAAATAGTAAAATATGGAGTCTCTTTTGGTACAGCCCTAGCAATTGCTATTTCATGGAGTGCTAATGAGTCTGTGTTATGGGCAATTTTGCACGGTTTTTTATCTTGGTTTTATGTTATTTGGCATGTAATTACGCGATAAGTGTTTTCGCATGTGCACTGATTGATTATATAGACCGCGGTCAATGTTAATACTCAAGCAATTACCATTTAAAACGATTAAGTTAAAAATATAAAAGGAATAATTAATAATGAAAGGTGCGGGTGGAAGCTCTGGTGGTATTGGGCATTTTTTTATTGGTTTGATTATGATGTGCGGTGGCTTTTATATGCTGCTAAACGCAATTTCGGTGACCTCTAATTTTGGACTAAGTTCTCGCATTTATAGTATTAATGCTTTAGGTGGCTTTGGTGTTACAGGCGGCATGGTTATGATCCCATTTATTTTTGGTGTGGGTCTGATTTTTTACAATTCTAAAAATATTTTAGGCTGGGTGCTATCTCTAGGTTCGTTAACCGCACTCATATTTGGCGTTATATCGAGTGTTCGATTTAGTATGCGAACTATGACGTCGTTTGATTTGATTGTTATTATAATTTTAGCGTTTGGCGGCTTAGGGCTATTTTTACGATCGCTTAAATCTATTGATACTTAAATAATTACCACGCTTTGTTTTAAATACAATTTTAATTATAGGCATTTAACATGATGTTCTAATGCTTAAGCTAATGCATTAATAATGTAATCCTTCCTATTTACTGCTTAACCAGTAACGTATTTTAAAGAGATTTATGTGAACAACTCAATACAGCTAAAACTAATTGCTACTCATCTATTAGCACAAAGAGAAGAAAACCCAGCACGTTCAAACTTTCCTAAAGAGTTAGTACTAGACTCGACTGACGATGCAATAGAAGTACAAAAGTTGATGATTTACTTAAATGATCAAACTGTATATGGCTGGAAGTGTATGCTGCCTTTAGATAATGGCTCAATTATATTAGCGCCTCTTTTACATGCACCTATAAAACAAGCTGAAAATTGCCCACTGTATACAACAAACAACAAAGCGCTGATAGAACCAGAAATTGCATTTATTTTGCAAAGCGATTTACCAAGTAATAATACCTATACAAATGAAGACGTGGATACTGCATTTGCCAGCGCCCACTTGGCACTTGAGCTTATCCAAAAAAGGTTTGATGAAGACACTCCAAGCACGCACATTGAAAAGCTGGCCGATGGCCTATCTAATCAAGGCGTGTATTTAGGCCCACAAATAGATAAAGCTAAAGCGTATAACGCAAGTACTGTAAATATTAACGTTAAGCAAACTGAGCTGGAGTTAAACCTAGCTGGTGTGCATCCTGCAGAGCTTGCGCAGCTTCCACTTTATTGGGCTGTTAATTACTTATCAGCAAAGGGAATTAATTTAAAAGCAGGGCAAGTGTTTATAACTGGTTCTTACTGCGGTGTTGTTGAGCTTAATACCAATGAGCAAACATGTATTACATATGAAGATTTAAATACATTTAATGTGACATTTTTATCCCATTAAGCGTAATACTCATTTTAACGGTCATAATAAAACAACCCACTAATTAGCGGGTTGTTTTTTATTTGGCTAAATTTTAATTATTGATTTTAGAGAGTAATGCAGGATTTATTACGAGATTTCGTACGCCGTGAGCATGATCTTCATTAAAGGTGTTACTTTCACACCATTTGCCAACACTGTTTATATCAACCTTTGCTACTTTTGGTTTAACTGACCATGTTACTTGAAAAGGAGAGCCTGCCTCGTTGTAACTAGGACCAGTAGTTGAACCGCTATAAACAACAGGTTTACCCGTATTTGTAGGTGTAGCAATCGCTTGATAGTAACCATTTACAGATGACACGGCGCTTATTTCAGCAAAATCAAGTGCGTTAGCATCGTTTACTAATACATATACTTGAGCTTCAACACGTAGTTGAGGATTTTTAATTGAATCACTTAAACAGCTACCCAAGGTTGGGCCTGGTTTTACAATTGCTGACGTATGAACATTATGAACCTCAATGGTATCGCCAACTAAAAGCGCGCCGTGATCGCTTGGACAAATTTCAATTTTTGCTGGTTTACTTTCACTTTTAGTTAAAGAGCCTGAATATAAGTAGCCACTTTTAAAACCTTTTCCATTACCATTTCCGGCATATTTACTAAACTCGCCACCGGCATGTTCAGCATTTTTATGAAAGTGTATATTACATAAGTTCATGCTTGATGAAGTTGGGGCATGAGAAAAAACTGCCGTGTTTTCGCCTTTATAATTATCAATATTGCGCGGAGATTGTGGGCCAAAGCCTTTATTAGCGGTGTTTTTAGCAAGTGCAGCACGCTGCATTTTTATTATGTCGTCATTTGCTATTTCGTGTTTAGCTTTAGCTAGCGTATTAAAAGATAGGATAGTGATTACAGCAGAAATTACACTTATTTTTGTTTTGATTGTCATTGAGTCAGTGCCTTTAAATTACATTTTTCGTAACAATTAAGTTAACAGATCTTGTTTTTCGTCAAATAATCCTAAAATAATTAAACTAATGCAAAACTATTTAATAGATAAATCGTATTTTAAAATAAGTGCATCTATATAGCGGGTGCGTAATGTGTGTTGTTTTTCATGATCGGCGCCATGCCCTAATGCTTTGTTTAAAAGCTTCATGGCTGGGTGCAGTAGCGTTCTTTCGTCTTGGTTTAAGCTCGCTTTACTGCGTAGTTCTGTAATGTCGTCAACTAATAGCCTGCCAATATCTACCGAGACTATTTCGTCTATTAATCCATTTTGAGTAAGTACGCCGTACTTACTACATAAAAACTGTTGCCAAACTTGCTGCAAGTGCTCGTCTATTTCGCAGCCAAATAGCTCTTCGCTAAACGTAAATCCTTGCTGAGCGAGTTTAGTTAGGCTTGCAGTATATTGCTGCGCAAAATAATTAAAAGCATGGCTTGATGATTCTATTTTTTGTTTTAAAAGACCTTGCCCCCAATTAACACAGCCGCGCGGGTAATAGTCGTCATACTCTTCGCATTCATACAAACCTGAATATGAGCTGCAGCTAAGTTGACTTTTAATACAGTAACTTGGTTTTGGGAAAACACTTCGCTCTTGCCAAGCTAAAAGTGTATCTGCATCTATATTTAATGCTTGGCACAGTTCATCGGTGTTATAAAAATGAGTTGCTAAGTAATCAGATAAACGCATAAAGCCTCTGGTATAGTTAAAATAAAATACTGTTTATATATACAGTTATTCATTTTGTATTACCAAACTTAATAACACAAGAGATTTTATAATTAAATGTGGGTTTACACCTCCAAAAGTACCGGCAATTATGTTACAAATAGCGCAAGTTTTATAAATAATGATTTTTTATGCGCACCCTAGACCAAATTAAACAAGCAAGTCTTATTACAGCTATTAAAACGCCATACTTAGCAAACGGTGAAATAGACCTCGCAAAGTACGATGAACTCGTAGAAATACAAATTGCAGCAGGCGTTGACGGCATTGTAGTTGGTGGCACAACAGGCGAAGGCCAGTTAATGAACTGGGAAGAGCATTTAATGCTTATAGCGCACAGTGCAAACAAGTATGGTGACAAACTGGTTATTGTCGGTAATACCGGTAGTAACAACACCCGTGAAGCGATTAAAGCAACTAAATATGGCTTTGCCAGCGGTATGGATGCAGCACTGCAAATTAATCCATACTACGGACGTACGTCTATTGCGGGTGTTAAAGAGCACTTTAAACGCGTGTTAGATATTGGACCTGCCTTTATTTACAACGTAGCAGGGCGAACAGGTCAAGACCTAACACCTGATATTATTGAGCCACTCGCTAAGCATGAATATTTTATTGGTGTAAAAGAGTGTGGCGGTAATGAACGTATTGCCCATTATGAGCAACAAGGTATTGCATGTTGGTCGGGTAACGATGACGAAAGTCATGATGCGCGCCACACACATAAAGCGCACGGTGTTATTTCGGTTACTTCTAACCTTATACCTGGTTTGTTCCGTCAGTTAATGGATACTAAAAATGATGAGTTAAATACATCATTACAACCATTAATGAACTGGTTGTTCTGTGAACCAAACCCTATTGCTATTAATACCGCGTTGATGATGACTGGCGCAGTAAACCCTGTATTTAGATTACCGTATTTACCACTTAGTGATGAGCAGCAAGATCAAGGCGAAGCATTGATTAATGCGCTAGATAATGACGATGTTGTAGGCGGTACCGCAAAGTGTATATGTGCTGATGAAGTATTAATTCTTTCTTAATTAGTAGAATCAACACTAACTGTTAGCTCGTTTTTACTGTATAATTTGCGACCCTTGATAATGTGGCCGTAGGTTATACAGCATGAATTTTAAATCTTTTAGTTTCGCTCCTGAAATCATCCAGGCGTTGGACGAACTTAACTATCACACTCTTACGCCCATTCAGCGCGCAGCAATTCCAGCTGTTCGTAAAGGTAAAGACGTTTTAGCCAGTGCACAAACTGGTACCGGCAAAACTGCCGCGTTTGCTTTACCTATTATCCAAAAATTAGTTGAGTCTGAACTCAGCACAACTAATGCACCTCATGCATTAGTACTTGCGCCTACGCGTGAACTTGCAGAACAAATTGCAAATAACTTTAGAGATTTTGCAAAGCATACATCACTTAAAGTCGTTAGTTTATTTGGTGGTGTGAGCACTGCCGGCCAAGCAAATGCTTTAAAAGAAGGTGTAGATATTGTTGTTGCAACACCGGGTCGTTTATTTGACCATATTCGTTTAGGTAACTTAAGCCTTGCAAGTGTTAAGCACCTTGTTCTTGACGAAGCTGACCGTATGCTTGATATGGGCTTTATTGAAGACATGCAAAACGTGATTAAAAGCTGTGCAGAAGAGCGCCAGATTTTACTTTTCTCTGCTACATTCCCTGCAGCAATTAAACAATTTGCATCTAAAGTATTGAAACAAGCTGAAATAGTGCGTGTTGATCAAACTAACAGTACAGCAAGCACGGTTGAGCATGTTGTTTACCCAGTGGAAGAACGTCGTAAGCAAGAGCTACTTTCTGAATTGATTGGTAAGAAAAACTGGCAACAAGTGCTTGTCTTCGTAAACATGAAAGAAACAGCTGATGAGCTTGTTAAAGAGCTTAACCTTGATGGTATTCCGGCAGGCGTTTGCCACGGTGATAAATCTCAAGGTAACCGTCGTCGTGCTTTACGTGAATTTAAAGAAGGCAAGGTACGTGTATTAGTGGCTACAGAAGTGGCTGCTCGTGGTATTGATATTGATGGCTTACCTCGTGTAATTAATATTGATTTACCATGGCTTGCAGAAGATTACGTTCACCGTATTGGCCGTACAGGTCGTGCTGGTCGCCAAGGCCAAGCAATCTCATTTGTTAGCCGCGAAGAAGAAAACACTTTGTTTGAAATTGAAACGCTAATCGGTCAAAAAATCAAACGTGTATATTTAGAAGGTTACGAAGTAAGTAATCGCGAAGTGCTAATTGATAAAATTGGTAAAAAGCCAGCGCATTTACGCCGTACACGTTCTAACAAGTTATCAGGACAAGCAACCGGTGAAGCGAGAGCAGTAAATCGCTCACGAATTTCAAGCGTTCGTAAAAGCTTAAAAGGCGAAAAACTGTCACTTAAAAAGTCATAGTTAACGCCGTTTAGTTTAAAAAAAACCTGAGTTTACTCAGGTTTTTTTGTGCCTGGTGATAACACCTCATCAATAATATTTGCGTATAAATAAGCCGCTTGCTCGTCCTCTTTATTTGCTATTATGGACAAACCAACCGGTAAACCACTTACTTTTCCGACCGGTAGGGTTATGTGCGTTGTGCCAGCAATAGCAGATAACGAACTACTACTGCCATTAAAATTATCACCATTAACTAAGTCAGTTTTCCAGGCGGGGGATACTGTAGGCGCTATAACAATATCAAGCTTGTTGTTTTTGTATACATTAACAATGGCTGTCGTTGCTAAAGTGCGATAGCGTTCTTTAGTCTCCTGGTATTTTTGTTTGTTAGTTAAATCAATAGCCTGCGATTGAACTAGGATGTCTTGCTCAAAGTGGGGCATTTCTGTTTTTTTATTTTGAATATTAAAATTAATAAGTGCTTTTAGGCTTTTAACAGCCACTTGTGTTGGAGTGTTTGCGAGGTAATGATTAATTTCGGCTTTGAAGTCATAAAGTAAAATATAGTATTCATCAACAAATAGCGTATCTAAGTTATCAGTAATATCTACATTAATAACAGTGTGTCCAGCCTGTTTTAATGCTTGTAACTGCTTGGCATAAAGGCGCTGCGTTTCAACTGTAAATTTGTCGCTAGGTAGTGCACCAATAATAAGTGTCGATTTTAGTTTTATATTACCTGTTTTTAATTCAAACCCTGTAGTTGTTGCATCAAGGGAGTCTTCACCTTGCAAAACAGATAAAACCAGCAGCGAATCTTTAAGAGAATGCGCCATCGGCCCTACTGAATCTTGGCTACTTGAAAGAGGCACAACACCTGAGCGTGATACTTGGCCCATACTTGGTTTTATTGCATAAACTCCATTTACTGAGGCAGGGCACGTAATTGAACCGTCTGTTTCAGTCCCTAATGCTATAGGCGCAAAGTTAAGTGCTACCGCAACAGCAGAACCTGCGCTAGAACCACATGGGTTACGTGTTACATCGTGCGCATTATGTGTTTGTCCGCCTACGGCACTCCAGCCTGAAGATGAATAGGATGAACGAAAATTTGCCCACTCACTTAAATTAGCTTTACCTAAAATTATAGCGCCCGCATTACGAAGTTGTTTAACAACAAAAGCATCATTATCAGTAACGTTATTTTTAAGTGCTAAAGAGCCAGCCGTTGTGGGAAGTGTGCCTTTAGTTTCTATATTATCTTTAAGAAGTACAGGTATGCCGTGTAACGGACCTGCCCACGTGCCTTTGGCGGCAAGTTCATCTAACGTTTTAGCTTGAGCAATAGCTGTAGGCTCTAAACTAATAACCGCATTATAGTGTGGATTAAGTTTATTAATTCGGTCTATATAATTTTGGGTGAGTTGCTGTGCATTAATAGAATTATTTTTATATGCACTGTGAATTTCATCGATGGTTTTTAGCTCTTGTGCTTTAGCGTTAAAAATTGCTAATACACTAAGCAACGAAAAGGTAAATGTTTTGATCATTGTTGAGGTGCTTGAGGTGTTATTATTTTCTATACATTTAGCACAAAAAAGCCTCACAAAGTGAGGCTTTTCGATAAACGGCTTAAAAAAGAGGTTTAAGCGTTTTCTAACATAGACAGTGCGACCGCTTCAGCCGCTTTAATACCATCAATACCCGCTGATAAAATACCGCCAGCGTAGCCTGCGCCTTCACCTGCAGGGTAAAGCCCTTTGGTGTTAATACTTTGGAATGTTTTATCACGCTTAATACTAATAGGCGACGAAGTACGTGTTTCAACGCCGGTTAATAAACCGTCGTTAGTTGAAAAGCCACGAATTTGTTTATTAAACGCTGGTATCGCTTCGCGAAGAGCATCAATTGCAAATTGTGGTAGCACTTTACTCAAGTCGGTTAACTTAATACCGGGTGTGTAAGAGGGTTGTACTTCACCTAAGTTTTCTGATGATTTACCTTTCAAAAAGTCGCCAATTAACTGGGCTGGTGCATCGTAGTTGCTACCACCAAGCTCATACGCTTGCTCTTCAAGTTTACGTTGTAAGTCTATTCCGGCAAGTGGATTACCTGGGAAATCTTGCTCCGGTGATATGCCTACCACAATAGCGCTGTTAGCGTTGCGCTCACTGCGTGAATATTGGCTCATACCGTTGGTAACAACGCGGCCCTCTTCAGAGGTTGCAGCGACTACTGTGCCACCTGGGCACATACAAAAGCTGTAAACTGTGCGGCCATTGTCGCAATGATGAACAAGTTTATAATCGGCAGAGCCTAAAATTGGGTTTCCTGCATTTGTACCAAAACGACATTCATCGATCATTGATTGTTTATGTTCGATTCTAAAACCGACTGAGAATGGCTTTGCTTCAACATAAATCCCCTTTTTGTGGATCATATCAAACGTGTCGCGTGCGCTGTGACCAACGGCTAATACAACATGGCGAGTGTTTAGTTGCTCGCCATTTGAAAGCGTTAAACCTGTTACTTGCCCGTCGTCTAAATGAATATCGTCAACACGTGTGCTAAAGCGAATTTCGCCGCCTAGTTCTATTATACGAGCGCGCATTTTTTCAATCATGGTGACAAGTTTAAACGTACCAATGTGTGGCTTACTTACGTATAAAATTTCATCGGGTGCGCCAGCTTCTACAAATTCAGTAATGACTTTACGACCGTAATGTTTTGGATCCTTTACTTGGCTGTATAACTTACCGTCTGAGAATGTACCTGCGCCACCTTCACCAAATTGTACATTTGATTCGGTATTAAGTGTGCGTTTACGCCAAAAGCCGAACGTGTCTTTTGTACGTTCACGTACCTCTTTACCGCGCTCTAATATAATGGGATTAAAGCCCATTTGAGCAAGTAATAAGCCTGCAAATAAACCACAAGGGCCAAAACCAATCACAACAGGGCGCTCTATTATATTTTCGCTGGCTTGGGCTACAAACTTATAGTTTGTGTCTGGCGCTACTTTTACATGTTGGTCTTTTTCAAATGCCGCGAGTAGCTCAGCTTCGTTATCTACTTCTATATCGAGTGTATAAATCAGTAAAATAGCTGATTTTTTACGTGCATCATAACCACGCTTAAACACATTAAAACTGTGCAATTGTTCTGGTTGGATTTTTAGTTTATTTACAATTGCTTGACCAATTGCATCTTCGTCATGATCAAGTGGCAGTTTTATTTCGGTTAAACGTATCATTTATATCTCTTTTAGGTGTCATAGCGGGGTATTATTACCGCTCACAATAAGGGGATGCAGGGCACAACGGGTGTGCAAACATAAGGCGCGTATTTTACGTTAAAATAGGGTGATATGGCACTTATTTATTGTATTTTTGGAGTGGATGGGTATGATCCACTACTGTTGTTTAAAATCTTAGGTATTAAAATAGTATGGCGTTTGTTGTCACCGAAAATTGTATAAAATGTAAGTACACCGATTGCGTATCAGTGTGCCCAGCAGATGCATTTTTTGAAGGCCCTAATTTTTTAGCAATTAGCCCTATTGATTGTATCGATTGTGGTTTATGTGTCCCTGAATGTTCAGCTGATGCTATATACCAAGAAGATGAATTACCAGAATCTCAAAAAGAGTTTACTGAATTGAATGCTGAACTTGCACTGGTCTGGCCGCGCATTACAGAGGTTAAACCTGCACCAGAGGATGCTGATGTATGGAATGGTATAGACGATAAACTTAAACTACTCGAAACATAATACGTAACGATTAGTTACTCCTTTATCATTAAATAGTTAATTTTTTATTTCAAAGTATTAACAAATGTACCTGGATAAATTACAATCCCCAGCTTAAGTTACTCCCTATGAGTAATTACAGTCTAAATGGATGTTTATGCAGTACTTTATAATTATAATAAAAAAGTTTACCTTCCTATTTTTAAGTTTCGTTTTATTACTCTCAAGCCTTGATGTAGCGGCTGGTAAACAGCAAGTATCCTTATCTCGTATTGATTCAAATATCACTATTGATGGTGTTATGGATGAAGCGCACTGGCAAAATGCGACACGTATACCTCTACTCTACCAAGATGAGCCTAACGAAAAAGGCACACCTCCTGTAAAAACTGATGCCTTTATTTACGAAGATGGCACAAACTTATATGTTGCCTTCATTGCAGAGGATCCAAACCCTGAACAAATTCGTGCATCACTTCGTGATCGCGATACGCTATGGGAAGACGACGTAGTCATTCTTGTTATTGATACATTTAATGATGAACGCAGTGGTTATGAATTTCATGTAAATCCCCTTGGTGCACAAGGCGATATACGAATGACCGACACCGATGGGTGGAGTTCTGATACCTCATGGAATGCTATTTGGGATAGCGCAGGACAAATTAACGACAAAGGTTATGTTGTTGAAATGCGTATTCCTTTTAAAGCACTGCGTTTTCCTGAAAATAAAAATGAGCTAACGTGGGGTTTTTCTGTAATGAGAAACTACCAACGAGATGTGCTATATCAGCTATCAAATATGGGGTTTGATAGAAATGTGAAATGCAGCCTTTGCCAGTTTGATAAGTTAGTTGGATTTAGTGACATTGAATCAAGTAAAAATATCCAATTAACACCTACATTAACCACACTTCGTAACGATAATAAATCTGCGTTGCCAGGCGATTGGGATAAGGGTGATATAGATACTGAAGTGGGCTTAGATTTACGCTGGGGTTTAACAAAAGATGCTGTTTTAAACGCGACAATTAATCCTGATTTTTCGCAAGTAGAAACTGACTCTTTAGAGCTTGATGTAAATACAACCTTTTCAATTTATTACGCTGAAAAACGTCCTTTCTTTTTAGATGGTGCTTCTTACTTTAAAAGTAGCTTATTTGAGCTTTTATACACACGTACAATTGCAGAGCCTACTTTAGGTGCAAAGCTGACGGGTAAAACGGGTGATCATAGTTATGCGCTAATGCTGGCTGATGACGACAATAGTAATATTTTACTGCCAACGAATCAGGGCTCTGGCTTTGCAAGCTTAAACGAAAAAACGAATGCAGCCGCAGGGCGTTATCAATATGACTTAGGTCAGCAAGGTACTATTGGTATTTCAAGCACGCACAGAGAAAGTGATGACTATCACAACACTGTATTATCAGTGGATGGTAGCTACTGGTTTAATCAATCGGATACTCTTTTGTATCAAGTATCATCTGCTGATACACGTAACTCTGAATTTTTAATTCAAAATTATAACTTATCTGAAACTCAGTCAGATGAAGCATATGCCCTGGAACTTACCCGCGATAAACGTGATTACAAATTATTTGCATCTTATGAAAATATTGGGCAGGACTACCGCACCGATTTAGGTTATCAAGCTAAAGTTGATTATGAAAAAGTAGGCTTTGGTGGCGGACAAACATGGTACAGAGATGAATCTGATTTACTTACCTCATGGTCATACGAAGCTGACTGGGATAAAACGTGGGCGCAAAACGGCGACTTACTTGAAGAAGAATACGAAGGCTTTTTAAGCTTTAAAGGCCAAAAACAATCTATTTTTGAAATTGGTTTAGTGCACCGTTATGAAAACTATAACGACAATTTTTATAATCAAAATATTGGTTTTATTTATACGGGCTTTAAACCCACTAAAGATTTAAAGCTTTCGTTATATATTGAATACGCTAGCCGCATTGATTATGCAAATGAGCAATTAGGCGACGCGTTTGACACTCAAACCCAAGTGGTTTGGGACATTAACGACCATTGGCAACTCGATGTAAAGCATAACTACAGTCAATTAGACAATCCGCAAGGGAAGCGGGTGTTTACTGCTAACTTGGTCGACTTTAGACTTCATTATAAATTTAGCATGCGTTCAATTCTTAAACTAATTTTACAATTTGAAGACATTGATAGAGACGAAAACGCCTACTTTTACCAAGTTAGTCAAATCAATAAAGACTATGGCAGCCAGCTTGTTTACTCATATAAAATTAATGCGCAAACACTGTTTTATTTGGGTTACTCAGATAGAGGTTACCAAGACGATTCTCTTAAAAATATTGAGCGAGATCAGCGTACATTTTTTACAAAAGTTAGCTATGCATGGCAGCTTTAAATATTAAAAATAAAAAAGGAATAAATATGAATACGTTAAAATAACAGTTGCAGCAGCAATGATTGCCACCTTGGCCGGTTGTGCTGCAAAGCAAGACATTACTCGATTTGAAACAAACATACCTAAAACAGTATGTATTGCTGAACATAAGGCTGTTAAAGCTGGTGTTATAGATGCAATGAAAAAAGGTTTTGCAAAGCATGATGTTGAAACCCGGGTAATTCCAGCCAATTATGTATTGAAACACCAAGACTACCAGACCGAATTACCAGGTGCAGATACGACAGGATGTAATGTAGTGGCTTACTACGTAGCAAATTGGCGTTGGGATATAGCGCTCTATATGGCATACGTAAATATTTGGATTAAAGACGTTGAAACGAATGAAAAAATAGCATAAGCATCTTATCGCACCGGTGGTGGATTGGATAAGATAAGTTTATAGACGCTGAATAAAAAATTATAGAGCTTATTGACGGTATGTATTGAGCCTGTAACGGATTCTGTGTAACTGCCCGTTGTTAGATTTTAAATATGCTTACTGAGGCGTTCCTCAAATTCAATGATAAAACGACTCATTGCATTACGCCAGTCTCGAATTGGCATCGTCCATTTTTTCGATGCCTCTTTTATTGCCAAATAAATCATTTTTCTTGCAGAGTCGTCATTTGGAAATATCTTACGCTTTTTAATTGCTCGGCGAATAACGCTGTTGAGTGATTCAATGGCATTCGTTGTATAAATGGCTTTGCGTATTGCCTCAGGGTAATTAAATAGTGTATTTAGATTGTCCCAATTTGCACGCCATGACCTGGCTATTTGAGGGTATTGGCTGTCCCATTTCTCTGCAAATCGCTCCAACTCTAGCAACGCCCCGTTGACTTAATTCAGTGAGCACGCCTAGCCAGAACTTAGCGCCTTCATTTTCAGAAATCCACATGCCAAGCAGTTCTTTATGACCATCAATATTAATACCTAAGGCAAGGTAGATAGACTTTTTGATAACGCGCTTATCTTGGCGTATTTTTACAACCAAGCAGTCCAAATAAACAATAGGATAAATGGCATCCAGTGGCCGGGATTGCCATTCTGTAACCTGCTCCATCACAGCACTGGTTACACGTGACACCAATGTAGGAGAAATGTCAGCGCCATACCACTCATCAAATGCATTAACGATATCACGGGTGCTCATACCTTGTGCATATAGCCACAGAATCTTATCATCCATTGAAGTAAATCGAGCTTGATGCTTTTTAACTAGCTGTGGCTCAAAAGAGCCTTCACGGTCACGGGGCGTATTAAGCTCAAACTCACCATCTTCCGTTTTGATGCGCTTGCTTATTTTACCATTTCGGCTATTGGTGTTCGTGGATTTACTGTGTTTTTGATAGCCTAAATGCTCATCCATTTCTGCATTAAGCGCCGCTTCAACCGTTATTTTTTTTAACATTTGGCTAAATTGATTTAAATCGTCAGGTGTTTTAATACTTTTAGCAGCTTCTTTAGCAAACGCTTCGAGTTCTTCTTTATTCATGTTCATCGCCTAATCCTTAAACTCTTGATAGAGTAAATTATGATAGGCAGTTACACAAAATTAGTTACACCCTCTATGTATAAATTTTAACAATTAGAACCTTTTTGTTTATTTTCGTTAATCCCACCTATACTATATGCAAGATATAGTTAGTTAATCCATTATTGTTACGATTTTTGTTATGCTAGTGGCTAAGGGTTATATCAATTCTTGCGTAGTTCGAAATGCAGGCGATATAATCCGCTTTTAGTAACAGGTTTAAGGGAGAAGTAAGATAGATGGATTTTTTTCATGAGTAAACTTAAGCCGCTCGGTTTTATTTTTCTAATCATAATTCTATTTTGTTTTTGTATAAACATAGAGTTAACGAATCAGATTAATCGTATAAATTTATTTAGTACCAGTATTGATATACGAAATTTCGAAATAACGAATACCTCTCTTGATATGGCTCCTTGGTATAATCCGATCTTAAATGGCCATTATATAATTGAGCAGCCCACTGCTGATTTTTTGCTTATTAAAACCACTGACACTCAGTTTGTAGCTGCTGATTCAAGTAAGTTAATTATAATGACACTTGCATCACCTATTAATTTTTTACTTTTATGTATCTTAATATTTGGTTCTGGCCTGTACTTACGCAGAGAGCGTAGAAAGCGCCATTATAAAAATCAAATAGCGGAGCTTAATCTTCAAGCCAATAGCTTACTCACTGCATTTAACTTGCAAGTAAAGCCGGCTGAGAACCCTTTGGGTGTAAGCAGCTTAAGCCAATCAATAAATAGTTTAAATACGCATGTGGCTAATTATGTAAAACAAACTCAAACCAGTATATGCCAAGATAAACTGACGTTATTAATTGACCGCCATGCATATATTGAACATATCGACAGACAAATTAATCATGCTAATCAAGAAGATCTCAAGTGTGCACTCCTGTTTATAGACCTTGATGGTTTTAAACAAGTAAACGATTCGTTTGGTCACAGTTTTGGTGATGAAATATTAGTTCAAGTTGCTAGCCGACTTGCGAATGTTTTACGCCACCATAAATTAAGTAACATAAATAATGCTAACCAATTAGAGCAAAACTTATCAAGGTTAGGAGGGGATGAGTTCTCCATTTTTATAGAATTACTTGATGATAGCGACAGAGTCGTTGAAATTGCTAAGCATGTGCTAAGTGAGCTTGAAAAAGACTTTGTGCTTGGCAATAAAATAGTAAAAATTAGTGCCAGTATTGGTATTGCGGCTTACCCAGAAAGTGCATCAACGCCTCAAGCGCTTTTACAATTAGCCGATGTAGCTATGTATAGAGCTAAAAGTGATGGTAAGGGAATATTTAAAGTTTACTCGCCAGAAATGGGTAACAAAATGCGCCGTTACCATTATTTACTTGAAGAGCTGCGTTTAGCGGTTGCGTGTAAAGATTTTTACTTATCTTTTCAGCCAATTGTGCATGTTGAAGATTGTATGATTGATTATTTCGAAGCGCTTACACGCTGGGACCACCCAGTTGAGGGTATGATCCCTCCTTCAGAGTTTATTCCGATAGCAGAAGAGTCTAATTTAATATTAGAGCTTGGCGATTGGATTATGCTTGAATCGTGTCGGCAAATGGCTGCTTGGCACAATGCAGGTATGCGCAAAGTAAAAATATCAGTAAATGTTTCGGGCATTCAATTAAAGCACCGTGACATTTATGATTGGGTAATGAAGAAGCTCAAAAAAACCGGCTTACCGGCGACGTCTTTGATGCTAGAAATTACCGAATCAACTTTCATTAAAGCCAGTCCAAGAATTATTAAAGAGCTAAGTAGGCTAAGAGAAGAGGGGATTACTATTGCTATTGATGACTTTGGCACAGGTTTTAGCTCGTTGAGCACATTAGCAGATTTACCAATTGATGTTATTAAAATTGATCGCTCTTTTATAGCTCAAGCTAATAAAAGCCAAAAATATAATGATATATTAAATACAATTAGTGAGCTTGGACAAAAGCTTGGCCTTAAAATTGTAGCTGAAGGCGTTGAAGAAATAGGGCAGTTTGAACTTGTTAAAAAAATGGGTGTGAGTTCTGTTCAGGGTTATTTAGTAAGTCGACCTGAGTCATCAGCTAATGTAGGTAATAAAGTATTACGCAATAACACCAGTAACCTTTCAGCATCGGGTACAAGTGCGTGGGATATTGTTAGTTAGTTAGTTAGTTAGTTAGTTAGTTAGTTAGTTAGTTAGTTAGTTAGTTAGTTAGTTAGTCAGTTTACAAATAAAAATGCCACTCTAAGTAGAGTGGCATTTTTTGTTTAATCAGTAATTATTGTATTAAAGATCAAATGTGCGTGAAATAGCAAGTACAATACGCTCATCAGCATAATCGTAATCTAAGCTTGTATTTTCAGCAGCCACTTCAATACCAAAACCTTCGTAGCTTGTTTGATATGCTAGACGGTAGTGATAATACGATTTGTCTCCCTTAGCTTGATCCCACTCAAACTTATCACCATCAAGTGAGTTTGAAATATCAAAGCTTGCACGTAGTGCATGATTAGGAGCTAGCTCATAAGTGTGAGCGATCATCGAAATAACGTGGCCTGTATCGTAACCAAAGTAATCCCAGCTGTACCAAAAGTTAAGCTCAGTTTGGCCGTATTCACTTGCATAACCAAATTTAGTGTAAGCTTCAGCGTAGTTACCATCGCTGTTATTACCTTGATAAGTGTAATAAGCGATACCGTAATCAACGCTAAATTGCTCATCAAGTTGTACATATTTACCTACGTAAGCATCAAGTTCAAAATCAGTGTCGTCACCAAAATCTACGTTTGAAGCCCATGCACCGGCGTAAACACCGCTATCAAAGGCATAGTCTAAGCTGCCTTGAATTGCAGGATCGCTATCTGTTTGTGTTACACCATTAAAAGTGTAGTCAGACGCTGCAGTGATTGTTGTTGACCAATCAGCAGCTGCGGTTGTTGATAAAACTGCAAATGGTAGTGCTACTACAAGTTGTTTTAGTTTGTTATTCATTATTAATCCCTAGTGTACTGTGTCTATTTTTGTGTAATCAATTTCGTTTGCTTTTGGTGAGCTGTCTATGTTTGTAACTGTTTTAAACTTGCTGTATCCGATAAAACCAGCACAGATAAAGAACAATCCAATAACCAATGCGCCTACCCACTGAATTTGTAAAAATTCTAATTTAAACAATAGTGTAAGTAACGATAAAGCGACAACATTTCCGATCATGTATTTCATTTTGCCAAAACGCTTTACGGTAAAGTTTAGGTTATCTGTATATAAACGCACTAACGAATCGAGTGAGTTAATTACAAATACAATACCTACAAATACCATTGCAAAGTTTTTAATGCCTTGAGTTGGAATGCCCGCTTCATGGTAGTGATAAAGTACGCTAAACCAAATCGCAATAGGAATAGAAGGGAAAATCAACATAGCACCTAATACTTGGTATGTTTTAAGTCCACCAACAAAGCGTGATGTAAATTGACCAATCATTATGCTCCACGCAAACCACCAGAATAAGTAGAACTCATGGTAATCATTAAGCGGTAAAACAAATTCATTAATGTTCGCAAAGTAAGTACCAATAGAGCCTAAGTTATCTGTAAATGCTGACATTTGACTATCACCAATCACAAATGCGCCAGCCCACATAAAGGCGATTAAAGCTAAAAATAACCAGGTAGTAGAAATACTTAAAATACGTACATATTTAATATCAGTACTTGAGTACACAGCAAAACAGATAGCAGCAAACACAATTAAGTAAAACTCAGAAACTATACTTGTTCCATCACCTAATTCGGGTAAATACCACGGTAGGTTTGTAAGCAGCAAATAAGCGGTAAATGCACATGTACCAATAATTACAACGTTATTGATAAATTTAACCCAAGGAATTTCGAAAAATTTCACTTTAGGTTCTATTACACAGAAATAAAAGCACGTAAGAAAGTAAAATCCCCAGATCAAAAATCCCCAGTAGCCAAACTCAATAGCCAGTGGATTTGCAAACGCGTATTCTGGGCTTGCTTTTATGTCTGCATAACCTGCAAACTCAGTTAAAGGAAACATGATAAGGCCAACATCTAGGCCAGAAGTAAATAGTATTGCTATAAACGTAAAGGTTCGAACTGGTGTTACACCTACTACGCGAACATTACCCCATTTAATTAAAATAGTGATAATGGCAAGTAAGGTAAAAATGATCCCTGCATTAAGCCAAATAGTCATTGTTACCCTCCAGTAATGAATAAAAATAATTCATAAGCACTCCGTATTTTATTGTTTTATTCTCGCATTAACACAACGTAACCTATTTACATCGTGTGCCACTGCAAGGCACGCATTGGTTTAGCCCGACGAGACTAAACCTAAGCATGTGGCTAAAGTTAGATCTCCGTACTACGTTGTGTTTCTTGCCAGTTTTTTGTTATGGCAACATTCACATCCGATTTCTGTAATGGGTCTTTACCTAAAATTATGTCAGCTGCTTTTTCGGCAACCATAATAGTAGGCGCATTCAAGTTTCCGTTAGGAACAGTTGGGAATATAGATGAGTCAACAACACGTAGTCCTTCAATACCATGTACTTGCGTATTTGAGTTAACAACGGCCATATCATCTTCACCCATTTTGCATGAGCAAGAAGGGTGGTAGGCACTTTCTACGGCTTGGCGTACAAAGGCATCTATTTCTTCATCTGTTTGAATATGTTTACCAGGCTGAATTTCTTCATCGCGGTAGTCATCAAAGGCACTTTGTTCGATTATGTCGCGTGTTAAGCGAACGCACGCTCTAAAGCCTTCAATATCGTCTTGGTGTTCAAGGTAATTAAATAAAATGGTTGGTGGTTGCTCAGGATTCGCAGAAGCAATAGTCACACTACCGCGACTTTTTGGTTTGTTATGACCAACATGTACCTGAAAACCATGACCTGCAAATGCACTTCTACCATCGTAACGCATAGCCGCCGGTAAAAAGTGATACTGAATATCTGGCCATTCAACACCGGGCTTTGAGCGAATAAACGCACACGATTCAAAATGATTCGTTGCACCTAAACCCGAACGCGTTAATAACCAGCGCGCACCAATCAACCCTTTTGAAACAATGCCTAGCTTGCCGTTAAGCGTGATAGGTTGCTTACACTTGTATTGAAAGTAAAACTCAAGATGATCTTGTAAATTTTGACCAACACCAGGTAAATGATGTTGTACTTCAACGCCTGCTTTTTCAAGCGCTTGAGTATCACCAATACCAGAGAGTTGTAAAATATGTGGAGAGCCAATTGGCCCTGCACTTAGTACAACGTCTTTTGCAGCATGTGCAGTTTTAACGTCGCCATTTACTTTGTATTCAATGCCAGTGGCTTTTTTGCCATCTAAAATCACGCGTTGTGCTAATGCACCTGTAATAATTGTTAAATTACTACGCGATTTAACAGGGTCTAAATACTCACGAGAAGCAGAGCTGCGCACGCCGTCTTTTACGGTCATGTGCATTGGGCCAAAACCCTCTTGCTGCGACGCATTATAATCATCTGTAGAAGCATAACCGGCTTGTACACCTGCTTTGATAAAGGTGCGGTAAAGAGGGTTTTTCATTTCGTTGCCGTTATTAACGCCAAGCGGGCCTTTGCCACCACGGTAGGTATTTTCACCAAGGTAAAAGCTTTCTGCTTTTTGAAAATACGGTAAACACGATTGGTAATCCCAGCCGTTTGCACCGTGTTGCTGCCATTCGTCAAAATCTTTTGCGTGGCCACGTACATATACCATGCCATTAATAGATGACGAGCCGCCTAATACTTTGCCTCGAGGACAATGCATCTCACGGTTATCTAAATGAGGCTCAGGCTGCGTATGAAACTGCCATGCGTATTTGTCACTATTCATAGGAATAGATAACGCGGTTGGCATTTTTATAAAAATACTTTTATCGCTACCGCCAGTTTCAAGTAGTAATACGCGGTTGCTTGAATCTTCAGATAAACGGTTTGCTAAAACACAACCCGCCGAACCCGCGCCAACAATAATATAGTCGTAATGATTACTCATAGTAAGGCGCCTTAAAATGGGCTTTCTATGTCGGCCATACCAACATAAATAGACTTAGTTTGCGTGTATTGATCAAGAGTTTGTATACCATTTTCACGGCCAATACCCGATTGCTTATAACCGCCAACTGGCATTTCAGCAGGTGAGTTACCGTATGCATTAATCCAACAAATACCGGCTTGTAACTTATGAATCACGCGGTGCGCACGTTTAATATCGCTAGTAAATACGCCTGCAGCTAAGCCTAGGTGAGTCCCGTTAGCGCGTGCAATAACATCGTCTTCGTCGTCAAAAACAAGCACGCTCATTACAGGGCCAAATATTTCTTCTTTAACGATAGTCATATCGTCATTACAATCAATAAACACAGTCGGTGCTACAAAATAGCCATTAGGTGCAGATTTAGGTGAAAGCGTTGTACCACCGGTTAATAGCGTTGCACCTTCTTCAATACCTTTATTAACGTAGCTCATTACTAGTTCTTGGTGCTTTTTAGAAATAAGTGCGCCAAAGTTAGTATTTAAATCTTGTGGGTCGCCAGCAATAATGTTTTTCTCAGTGCGCGCTTTAAGCTCATCAATAAACTGCTGATATACATTTTTATGAACGTAAATACGTGTACAGTTAGTACAAATTTCGCCCTGCGTATAAAAGTTACCTAACATAGCAGCGCTAACTGCTTGCTCAATGTTGGCATCATCAAATACTAATAATGGAGATTTACCACCAAGTTCCATCGTGACATCTTTTAAAGTACCGGCAGCACTTGCCACTACTTTTTTACCTGTGCCTACTTCACCCGTAAACGATACTTTGTCAATATCGCTATGCTGCGTTAGCCACTGGCCTACATCGCCCGCGCCTTGAACAACATTAAACACACCTGCAGGTACGCCAGCTTCAACAAATACTTCTGCAAGTTTAATTGCGCCAAGTGGTGTTTCTTCAGATGGTTTGAATATAAATGCATTACCAGCTGCAAGGGCAGGGCCCGACTTCCAACACGCAATTTGTAGTGGGTAGTTCCATGCACCAATACCCGCACAAATACCTAATGGCTCTTTACGTGTGTAGTAAAAGTCATCACCAACCATTTGTTGTTGGCCTACTTGTGCTGGCGCAAGGCCTGCAAAGTATTCAATTACATCAGCGCCGGTTTCAATATCAACACAATTTGCTTCTTGCATTGGTTTACCGGTGTCGAGTACTTCTACAAGTGCAAGCTCATCGTTGCGCTCGCGTAAAATAGCCACTGCTTTTAATAAAATGCGACTACGTTCAATGGGTGTCATTGCTGACCACTGAGCAAAACCTTGCTTTGCACTGGCAATGGCTGCGTTTTGAATAAATTCGTCGGCAATTTCTACTGCGTAAATAACCTCGCCCGTTGCTGGGTTTGTTACATCAAATGTTTTGCCGTTCTGGTTTGCAAGAAAATGGCCGTTAATAAAATTTTGATAGACAGGTGTAGTCACGCTAGGCTCCATATTGCTTGATAAGTGAAAGTACATAGCTTTTTGCTAACTTTTCACTGTGTTTAAACTGATTATTGTCTGATTTACTCAGTACTGCTCTTAACCATAGGCCATCGATCATTGCGGCGCTAAGTTCTGCAGCTTGCTTTGCTTGCTCAATAGGCATTAATTGCTTAAAAGAAAATGCTAAATTACTTTGCAAGCGTTTACTGTTTACGTTTTGTAGTCTGTGTAATTCTTCATCATGCATCGATTGCGCCCAAAAACTTAACCACGTTCGGGTTGTATCATTACGCTGTTGTACAAGCGCAAAGTTGGCTTCGATAATAATCATTAAACGTTCAATGGCATTCGTTTGGTTATTTACTTTACTTATCAAGCCTTGTTTTAAGCTTGTTAGTAAGTATCTAACAGTGGCTTCAATTAACCCCTGCTTACCACCAAAATAATGACTAATAATGCCTGACGATAAACCGGCATTTTTACTAATGCTGTTTATAGTTGTGCCTTGTAGTCCATTAGTTGCAACTGACTCTATAGTCGCGTCAATTAGCTGCTGACGTCTGACAGGTTCCATTCCGACTTTAGGCATAATTTTTATTAATTGAACGTTCAATAAACATAAGCTTAAGGTAATAGCTCTAACAATTCAAGGCTGAAGTAAATATCTAGATGCCAAAATGTAGATTAATCATTAATAAAAGCGCAACTAATGCGATAAAGAAGATAAGGTTTTACTTTGTTTTATTTTATTTAAAACAAAGGCTTGTGAATTTTATTTTGAAATTAAATAATAGTAATGATTTGTTTACAGCAATAAATGAATAAAATGATCAATAATCATTAGTGCAGTAATAGTTAGAGTACTAATAGTATTAATTTAATACAAAAGCGCACTAAACCTGCAATTGCTTAGTGCTCTAATAAATTTATATAGAGAGTAAACTTTGTGGTTTTATCGTTTTAAAGCGGCTTGGTTTTGGAAGGTCAGGCATTATTAATAACGCCTTTAAAAAGTAGGGGGTAACGTCTTAGTCTATTGCCAATATAGTCATCAGCTAAAATTTGCTGGCAAATAAAGTCTATATCTTTGCTTGCTTCAAAAACCCAATCAAAGCGCTCTATAGCCAGCAAAAAACCACGCTTTAAATGAGTTTGAGCACGGTATTGTTCTAAATTTTCTTGAATAATTGAGACTTTGCTTGGATCAGCTCTAAGCTCTTCTACTACTTGGTTTATAAAAGTAGTATTGAGCTTACTGGTAGGGCGGTGTCTGCGTTTTCGTGGGTGCATTAGCTCTCGTTTGCAATGTTATATAATTTTTTCAAAAAGTCGTCTTTATGCTTTTCATGTTCGTAGTCAAGGTGGTAAGTATTATGAAAACCAAAGCGCAGTTCAACGCCGCTACCTTGTAGGTATACTGTATAGCCATCTACGTCTGAATAAGCAGTAATGCCTTGATAATGCTTGCCTTCATCAGTCATTTCACCTTTTTGAATTATACGTTCATATACGGCTAAAATCTGTTTATTGTCGATTTCGTTTTTCATGTTTTATGCCCTCGTTTAGTAACTCATACGATACAGATATGAGGGTCGATCATCTTAAAAACAATAGCTAAAAAAGTGTGATATTGCTTTGTAATTTCGCTTTTTTAAATTATGCTCAAAACTCATTTATTGTTGAGCTTAGAGCATGATAGACAAGGCGTTACTACTAAAAACTCGTGAGTTATCGGATCAATTAATTGCATTGCAAACTCCAATTAGGATACTCGATGCTATTAATTGGGATAAACAAACTAAAGAGGCGTTTTTTAGACAGAAATGTCAAAAAAACCCACTCATCGATCGTGCATATTATCAACAGCGCGACCTTGGTTTTGTACCTAGCGAGTTACGCCAAGCATTTTCTACTTTGCACCGTAACATTATTAACCAATTGGGACAGTTAAATCCGATTGCTCAATATATGGGAAAAATGTGCACCGAGTATAAAACGGTATTAAGTATGCTTGAGTATCGTGGAACGCCAGAGTTTCATGACTTATCAGTGGAGTTATTTGGACACCCTAAAGACTTATTCCATGCTGGTGAGCCCTCACTTTCTGAGCTAGCTAATATGCTAGATAAACCGCTGCAAAATTTACTTATAGCCGACATACTGCCTGACGACCCTAAAAATATAGATGCTGTTGATGCTGTGCGTATTTTGTCTGAGCAAGTAAATGCCAGTATGGCAGGCATAAACGTAGAGGTAATGCTTAGCGATGGTATTGTTAGTGATGCAGCCGCCGGTGCTAATAATATAAAGCTTAATCAAGATGTTAAGTTTTCTCAGCGTGAACTTGATATATTGGAAGTGCATGAAGGGTGGATACACGTAGGTACCACTCAAAATGGTTTAGCTCAGCCTTATTTAACGTGTTTGAGTAAAGGCACGCCTAGCTCTACTATTACCCAAGAAGGCCTAGCGGTATTAACCGAAATTATTACTTTAAAATCGACCCCAAGGCGCTTATCTAAATTAGTTAACCGTATTCAGGCCGTTACAAAGGTAATAGATGGCGCTGAGTTTGTAGACATTTACCGTGATTACGTAGCGCAAGGTTTATCAAAAGATGACAGCTACACACTCGCGCAGCGTGTATTTAGAGGCAGTACGCCAACAGGTTTGCCTTTTACAAAAGATATTGCCTACATTAAAGGCTTTGTATTGGTTTATAACTTAATACGCGTTGCAATACAGCTTGGTCGAATAGATAGACTCCCTTTATTACTGGTAGGTAAAATATCGATAGATGATTTTAGATTAATATCGCAGCTTCATGATTTAGGTGTAATTGAGAGCCCACAATTTGTGCCGCCACACTTTAAAGACTTACGCGGTTTGGCAACTTGGTTGAGCTTTGGCCGCTTTATTGGCGATTTATCGTTTGAAAAGTTAGAAAACGATTATAAACCGTTATTTTTATAATTAATCAACATAACCTACCGACATAAAAAAAGCCCATAACGGGCTTTTTAAATAAAGTACTTTAGGTTTTGCTATCGAGCGTTGGTGCTTTCAAATATTTTGTCAGCTGAGGCTGCAACAAAACCAGTATAAAGCTCGCCGTCTGCTTTAGGGTAACGAATAGCAAACTCATAAAAGCAGCTAGGGATGCTCATATCACCGTCACTAAAGGTAACAGAGTATTCATCAGCAAGTGTTGACGATTGCTCTAGTAACACCTCTGGTGAGCCTTTAACTTCGCCGCCTGACGTATTAAGCGAAAAGCCAGCGTCTTTTAGGGCTTGGTTAACATCATGAATGTTATCAAACTTAGCAAGCGTATTAATATTTACGGTAAAGTGATTGGCGCGGTAACCCCAGGCTGACATCCACGCTGCATACTCGCTTTCAGCTAGCAGCTGCTTATAAGTATCGGTGCTTACTTGCCAATGCGTGCCTGAATACAAAAAGTTATCTGCTGTTACTGCGCTTTCGTCAATTTGGCTTACCATATCGGTTACGATAGCTTGTAACTCTGGCGAGCATTTTTCAACTAATAGCTCAGAAATAAACACTTTTGGCTGATTAGGATCGCTATGCTCGTAGTGCTTTGCGTAAAGCTTTTTAGCTTCAAAGTGGTACTCACCACATTCTTTGTAACCAATAGCTAAAAAATGAGCTGCGAGCTTTTCAAGACCTACTTTTTCGATATTAAATGTACGCAGCGCAATATGATCGTTAATAATGTCATTTTTTTGCGTTGACCCTAAAAGGTCATGAATTTTGACTGCCGATGGTGTTACGTTTAAGTAGTTTTTCCAAAGGCTCTCAAATAATGTGTTTACATCAGTATGCATGTTAAATCCTTAAATCTAAAATTTTGGTTTATTACTTATTCAATTATCAAGCCTGGCGCTAGGGTTTGCGGTAAGCTCACTTTGTCTGACTCAACAGATGCCACAGGGTATGCACAATAATCAGCGGCGTAATAGGCACTTGCTCTGTGATTACCACTGGCGCCAATACCGCCAAATGGAGCTGCACTAGAGGCACCCGTAATAGGGCGGTTCCAGTTAACAATCCCTGCACGAATGCGCTTTAAGAAGTGAGTGTAATCATCTTCACTGTCGCTAAGTAAACCTGCAGATAAACCAAAGTTTGTGTTATTGGCTTCAATGATTGCGCTGTCAAAGTCGTTGTAACGATACACTTTGATAAGCGGTCCAAAATGCTCTTCATCTGGCATGTCGGTAATGTTTGTTACATCAATAATACCCGGGCTTACAAAACCGGTGCCTGATTTTAATTGCTTAAGTTCAACAAGGATTTGCGCGCCTTTTGACACTAATTCACTTTGCGCAGCGACCATACCCAGTGCTGCTTTTTCGCTTATCATTGCACCCATAAAAGGCTGCTCTGTAGCAAAACTGTCGTCTACAACTATGTTTTTAGTCGCGCTTATTAGCTTTTCTAAAATAGCATCGCCATTGAGCGATTTTTCAATAAATAAGCGGCGTGCACATGTACAGCGCTGACCTGAGGTAATAAAGCCTGATTGAATAATATCGTGCACAGCAGCGCTTACATCACTCACATCTTTTACAATAAGAGGATTATTACCACCCATTTCAAGTGCTAAAATTTTGCCAGGGTGTCCTGCAAATTGCTTATGTAGTAAGTGACCTGTGTTTGAGCTACCGGTAAAAAACAATCCATCTATGTCTTTGTGAGAGGCAAGTGCTTTACCTGTTTCAATTTCACCTTGCACAAGGTTAATAACACCTGCTGGTAAGCCCGCTTTTAGCCAAAGTGAGAGGGTGAATTCTGCAACGTGCGGTGTTAGTTCTGATGGCTTAAAGATCACGGTGTTGCCTGCTAAAATTGCAGGAACAATATGCCCGTTTGGTAAATGCCCCGGAAAGTTATACGGGCCAAAAATAGCCACAACGCCATGCGGTTTGTGTCTAATAAACGCTTTTGCACCTGGCATTGGGTTTTCGGTTGTACCGGTACGTTCATGGTACGCTTTAACTGAAATAGCTACTTTGCCTGTCATTGCGCCCACTTCTGTGCGGGTTTCCCATAATGCCTTACCTGTTTCGCGTGCAATTATGGTCGCAAATTCTTCGCTGTGTTCTTTTAATTGAGCTGCGAAGTTTTCAAGAATGGCTATACGCTCTTCAAGCGGCTTATCTGCCCATTGTACCTGTGCTGCTCTGGCTGCTTTTATAGCTGAGTTTACTTGATCAGCGTTTGCGCCATTACCTTGCCATACCACATCGCCATTACTTGGATTGATTGACTCAAATGCTGGACCTTGCCCTGCATGCCACTGGTTATTAATTAGGTGTGTATTCATAAATAATTTACAGGCGGAAAAATCGCGCTGCATCTCCTTGACTTAAATTAAGTGCTTTAGCCACATCTTGGCTAATGACGAGAGTATGTTTTGCATGATTGTAATGTGCGTCTTTGGTAAATGTTGCTCTAAAGCCACTTACGCCTTGATTACATACAGCCAGCGTATCAGAGCTATTTTGTGATATGTGATCAAGCTCACCAATAGTAATAGGGCAAACTTGAGAGTCGCGAATGCTGCGAATATTACCAAGCTTTGCTTCAACCGTTGGGCCTGCGTCAAATAAGTCAACGTAGCCTCTGTGCTCAAAACCTTCTTTTTCTAATAATTTTAGCGCAGGTTTTGTTTTTTCATGCACATGCCCAATAACTGCTTGGGCTTTCTTGCTAAGCAAGTTCACATAAATAGGGTATTTAGGCATTAACTCGCTAATAAATACCTTATCGCCTAAGCCAACTAAGTGATCCGCTTCTGGAAATTCAATACTAAAAAAGTGCTCTTGCAGCCATTGCCAAAAAGGAGAATGGCCGTCTTCGTCGCTAACACCGCGCATTTCTGCGATAACAGTATCGGCAAAACGCTCGCTATGCTGAGCCATAAATAAAAAGCGTGAACGCGATAAAAATCGACCCGTTAAACCTTTGCGGCTATTTTCGCGCAAAAATAATGTGCATATTTCAGAGCAGCCTGTGTAGTCGTTACACATGCTTAAAATATCAACGGTGTTATATACATTTAAAGTAGGCGAGTGGTGTACTGTTTTACCTAAATGATAATGATATAAAGGCACCGATAAACCTACCGCAGCTTCTATAGCGGTTGTACCAATAACGTCACCTGTTTCACTGTCTTCTAAAACAAATAAATAGCTTTCATCAAGTGGCTGGTTAATGTTTTTGGCAAAGCTTTTTTCAGCACGTTCAATTTTTTCTTTAAGCTGTGCATCGTCCACAGGTAAAGAGGTAAACCCATGACCGGATTCAATCGCTATTTGTTTAAGCGCGTCAAAATCATTGGCAGTAATAGGACGTAATACTTGCATTTATTGCTTGCTCCAATAGCACGCCATTTGGCGTGCTAATTTAAACTATATTAACCGTTTACTACATCGCTAACGGCTTTTTCAAAGCGCGCTAAGCCTTCTTTAATATCTTCAAACGGGATAACTAAAGACGGTGTAAAGCGAATTACATTCATGCCAGCTACAAGGTTCATTAAACCATTATTAGCACTGGCTACTAAAAAGTCGCGTGCACGTCCTTCAAATTTGTCATTTAGTACTGCGCCAATTAATAAGCCTTTACCACGTACTTCGCTAAATACGTTGTATTTTTCGTTAATTGCGTTTAATCCGTCACGGAATAATTGCTCGCGCTCTTTAACACCGTTTAGCACGTCAGGTGTATTTACTGTATCAAATGCCGCTTCGGCTACAGCACAAGCAAGTGCGTTTCCGCCATAAGTAGAACCGTGAGTACCAATTTTTAAATGCTCAGCAATTGGTGTACGAGTGATCATAGCGCCAATTGGAAAACCACCACCCAATGCTTTTGCCGTTGTTAAAATGTCAGGAACAACCCCTAAACCTTCATAAGCGTATAAATCGCCTGTGCGACCAACACCTGTTTGTACTTCATCAAAAATAAGTAACGCGTTATGTTTAGTACAAAGTTCACGTACTTTTTTAGCAAATTCATCTGTTGGTGAAATAATACCGCCTTCACCTTGTAATGGTTCCATCATAACAGCACATGTTTTATCGCAGATCAGCGCTTCAAATGCCGCTATATCGTTAAAATCACAATGTACTATGTCAGCAGGTTTTGGACCAAAGCCATCTGAATAAGCAGCTTGCCCGCCCACAGTGACTGTGAAAAATGTTCGACCATGGAAACCTTTATTAAATGCAATTATTTGCGTTTTTTCAGCGCCATATACGTCCAATGCATAACGACGCGCTAACTTAAGCGCTGCTTCATTGGCTTCTGCGCCTGAGTTTGCAAAGTAAACTTTATCAGCGAATGTTGCTTCAACCATTTTTTGAGCTAAACGAAGTGCTGGCTCATTGGTCATAACATTCGATAAATGCCAAATTTTTTCGCCTTGCTCTTTTAATGCTTTAACTAATGCAGGATGACAGTGACCCAAACAGTTAACGGCAATACCACCAGCAAAATCGATAAACTCGTTATCATTTTGATCCCAAACGCGTGAACCTTCACCACGAACTGGAATGATTGCCGATGGATTATAGTTTGGTACCATTACGTCGTTAAATAAGTCTCTTGTTACTTGCATTTTTACACCTAAATTTAATGGGCTTAGATAAAAGATTAGTTGCTAACTCAAAGAAGAATATAGCCTTTATTCTTCAGCAAACACGTTATTATTTCTTGTAGAGGTCATTATCGAAGGTTAGCTGTTAAAATTGCAGTGCTATTTTGTGAAAAATGATTAAAATAAAAGTCAAAATAACGAAGAAAATAACCATTATGATAACTCCACAAGATGAAAAGCTACTTTCTGTACTAAAAACAAACGCTAGAGCGAGTATATCTGATCTTGCCCGCATGCTTGATTTATCTCGTTCAACGGTACAAAGCCGTATGCTCAAACTAGAAGAAACGGGTGTAATTAAAGGCTATAGCGTTGATTATGGTGACGACTACCTCAGTAAAATGGTATCAGCTCATGTGTCTATAAAAGTAAGACAAAAATTAACAACTAAAACAAATATTGAGCTTAAGCAAATTGATGCAATTTCGCAGCTCTATGCCATAAGTGGTGAGTTTGATTTAATTGCTGTAGTACAGGCTCAAAATTTAGAGCAGCTTAGCCATTTACTAGACGATATAGGAAATCTGGATGGAGTAGAGCGCACAACATCTTCTGTTATTTTAGAAACTAAATTTAAGCGTTAATCGCCATTTAAGCCCTGAGTTCTTTAATACTGTTTATATATTAGAAATGACTATAAACATTACTAAATAACGTGTAGTAAATAGTTTATAAATTCTTGATTTATTTATCTTGCATGCTAAAATTAAAAAAAAGTTGGTAATTGCGTTTTTAGTAATTACATAACAAGGATTTATTTGCTACTTACATGGATGTAGAGAGTCTCCCTCCCTCGTACTTATGTAAAAAATCGAACTATTTTATAAACAATGCAATACTAATTATTGTGTTAAGGGTAATTATGAAAACGGTTTTTACAGTGATATTATCAATCATACTTATAGGCTATTATTTAACTGCCAAAGCTAGTCATTTTTCGTCAAAGAATACAGAAGTTAATACGTATAGTGATATCTATTTTAAACTCGAAACATCCTCAGTAAATATCAATGAAATAATTGCTGGCGCTACAGATTTTGCTTTAACTATGTGCGCAGATAAAGCCTATCAGGAAGCTTTAGGTAATACTGTTGTTAGCTGCAATTCTCAATTTGAAGAATCTAAAAATGTTTGCTCAAAGCATATTATGAAGAATGCTAAGCAGCGCTATACAGACAAAGCTACAGTAACACTGCTAACAGAACGGTTTATTAAGTGTGTAAGCGCTGCATAGCTAGGAAATTAGAGCTGTTACCTAATAATTACAGCAAATAATGCAATTTTAATCTGTTTGGCTACACTTATTTTAATTTGTACATTATTTAGCAATGAATTATCCCTGCATATTTTTTTACCCTCTTATTGGGTTTAACTGAGCCTCTTCAGTTTGGAACAAACTTACCCACCACTGCACCTGATAATGCAGTCAACCAAGTTGAGTGTATTTTATTTGAAATGGGAGCCCCTTTTCAGCTACAAACCTTGCCATGGTTACGTGCACGTCGAGAAGTAAAGTTAGACCGCTTAGATGGTTATTTCACTACTCATTTAATGCCTGAAATGAAGGCCTATGGGCGCATATCATCCCCCATCTTTTTAGAAAGCTGGTACTGGTTTACTCATCCAGAGAGCATTAATAAACCAAAAAATAAAATGCGTTATGGTGCAGTAAGGGGGAGTTATCAGGCTAATTGGTTTAAAACTCAGAATATTATTGCTGAGGTAGAAGTAAATTCATTATAAGAAATAGTAAATGTTATGCACCATAAGCGGATTGATAGAATTCTACTTGATTTAGACGATTTTGAATTAGCAGCCTCAAAGCTAGGCATTAATGAAGATGAGTATCAAAGAGAATTTTTTAGGTATGTACCTTTGGGATTATTTGCTTCGCATTCACTTATTAAACGCTTCCCTAAATTTATGCAGCAGTTTGATGAAAATATAAATACTTGCGCGCAGGCTCCATTTTCACTATCAAAAAGTGAAGAAAAGCAAATACTTGATAGATTGTCCAGTAGTGCTAAAACCTTACTGAACTTACCTAGTTTAGTAGAACAAGTTCAAATAAGTAATGAGTCTCCCTTAAGTGAATCTGAAATTAAAAGACTAGACCAGCTATGGATAAAAGAAAGTAAACAAGTAAAGCACCCAGATGGATTAGCTATGCTTAATTTACCTTTATCTAAAGTATTTAAAAAATGGCAATTACAATTTAAAGATGTTGTTACTGAGCTGATATTGACTGATAACCAAGGAAAAAACATCGCTATTAGTAAGCTAACCAGTGACTACTGGCAAGGAGATGAAAATAAGTTTACTAAAATATTTAAACAGTCAAAAGACTTTAACTTTGATAGCGTTACATATGATGCATCAACACATCATTTTCAAGTTCAGCTAAGTTTTCCTGTTTTAGATGATAATAATAGTCATATTGGAGTGTTGATTTTAGGTGTTGATGTAGAAAGAGCACTTCATTCGTCAAACGAAAAGAGTAATTAACTCATTACCTTTCACATAAGTTAGCTAAGCTTTAATGCTTTAGCTTAGCTAACTAGATGCTATGGAAGTGTTTTTTCTGAAATAGGTTTTTTTCTTATAACTTCTTTTTTGGCTTTATCAAGCTTTATAAAATAAGCATTACCGCCTATGCCTTTAAACTCTTCATCTGTAAATACAATCGTATTGTCATCAAAAAAGGTGACAGCTTCTTTTTGAGTAACAATCCCTAAGTCTATTTTTGATACATCACCAGAGAAAAACTTATCACCTTCAAAGTTTTCAAATAACCAAAGACTTGTTGAATCAAGTAAGACTAATTTTTTACGATCGGGGCTGAGCGCCGCAGAGGTTATCCAGCATAGTTTTTCAAGCGTGGTACACGTTTTAAAAGAGTCAATTAGCTCAGCATCAAAATTTGCTGCATGATCGCCCACTTTATACACTTTAGTAATACCATCGAAAGGTTCAGTGCGGTTTTTAGTAAATAAATATAAATGACGACCTAGTGCTACAAATGCTTCTAAATCAAAATTACGGTCGTTGGGTTTTATTGGACTGCCATCCATTTCAGGGTAGGTAAACTTAATTATTTCGGCTTGGGTTGTGTTTGTCTTTATATCTATTGGGTTTTCTATTTTATAAATAGTGAGCCATCTACGATCGTTCTTGTTATTACCAAAATCCCCTAAAAAAAAGTGCCCAAATTTGTTTTGGGTCATGTCTTCCCAATCAATGTTTTTAGCGTTTTCAACCAAAATTTCTTTGGCGATAGAACCATCTTTGTTAAGGCGGTAAAGCTTGGGTTCGTTGCCTCCGTCGTTAATAGCCCATAGACGTTTTTGTTTATCAAATTCAATACCTGAGATTTCTTTTAATTTAGGATCAACTGAGATTTCTTTTTTACTATAAAGGGTATAGATTGAAGAACCAACAAGTGTGGCTATTATTAAAAAGATGATGGCTATAGTTATTAAAATGCTTTTTTTCAACATGAAAATTATGATATTTCAGAGTATTAAGATGCTGTGTATTATCGCTGATGAAAGTACAGAACAAAAGAATTTTATAAATTTAGGCAATACTTTTGGATTATTTAACTTTAAATTCGATTAAATAAATAATATGTGATGTACGCTTAGTTGGTTCAAATATTGCTCTGTACTACTGAGCTTTTTAAAAAAGATTGTTTATATACTAACCGCACTTTTTAAGTGCAGAAAAAATGAATTGTTGCACTGTAATAATGCGTAAATAAAGTTTTGGTTAACTTACAACGTGTTTAATGATTTTGAATGGAATCCACATCGCCTTTTTGTTTAGTTGTATGGCCTGTGGCAAAGATTAAGTACCCTTTTTGGTTTAGTTGGAGCCTGCTATGTTGAATAAACGTTTTTTTAAAACAAAAGATGAAGCTGAAGTAACCTTTGAATTTTCTCATCCAGAGGCAGAAGAAGTTTGCTTATTAGGCGAATTTAATGATTGGCAACCTGTGCCAATGAAGCTTAATAAAAAACAAGGTGTGTTTAAATTTAAACAACGCTTACCTATCGATCAACAATTTCACTTTCGTTATTTAATAAATGGAGACATTTGGGATAACGACCACCAAGCTGATGGTTATATTGGCAATACATTTGGCACAGAAAACAGCATAGTAAATACTCAACGCATTAATTAAGGCGATTCAATGGATGCTCTTTCGCAGTTGTTTTACCTGCATGGTATTGGCTTTGAATTCACTAAGTATACAGGTGAACAGGTGTTTTTTAGCGAAGACACGCGTAAACGTGCTTTGCAATGTTGCGGTGTTGATACAAATAACGAAGCCGAAATAACTCAACTAACTTATGATTTAGATGCATCGCTTTGGCTGGATTTAGTACCCAGTGTGAGTTTGGTTGACCAAAAAAAATGCGCTTTAAAGCTTCGTATAGACGAACGTCAGCAGTATTTAGCCGCCAACATTAATGTCCCTTCTCTTGGGATTAATATAGCGGTTGAGAACCTTTATAATTTGGCTGTCACTGGTGAATATTACTTGCATGGCGTTCGCTATATTGAGCTGGCACTACCCATTGGTAATATGCCAATTGGCTATCATGACGCTAATGTTCAGGTAGGTGAGCAACACGCTATTACACAAATTTGGTGCGTGCCTGAGCAAGTCTATCAAGTTGAAGACACAAAGCGCACTGGATTATCTATTCAGCTTTACACATTAAAAAATAAAGCGCATTTAGGTATTGGCGATTTTGACGATTTACTAACGCTTACAAAATTATGTAGCTCGCAAAATATGGATTACATATTACTTAATCCACTGCATTTGTTATTTGCTGATATGCCAGAGCGTGCAAGCCCTTATAGCCCTAGTAGTCGGGCTTTATTAAACCCTCTTTATATTTCTATAGTATTAAGCGAAGACGCACAAAATAACGCAGTTCTACATGACCTCATGCAACGAGACGATGTAATTACACTTATAAAAAGTAATGATCAATTTATAGATTATGAAAATGTAAGCCATATAAAGTATGCGTTATTTGAAGCGCTTTATAATCAGTTTGAATTAACGGCAAGTGATGAGCGTCGCCAAGCGTTTACTGATTTTTGTAATACTCATTCAACTACGTTAAATACCCTCGAATCAGATAACTTAACATTTGCTTATTACCTGCAGTGGCAAGCGCATACGCAATTGGCACTGTGTCAACAAAGTTGTGCAGAGCGAGGTATGGCTATTGGCTTAATCAATGATTTAGCTGTTGGTTGTGCGGGTGATGGGGCCGAGTTTAAAAATCAAAAGCCACTGTTTAGCCAAGATGCAAGTGTAGGTGCTCCACCCGATCCATGGGCCGAAGCTGGCCAAAACTGGGGGCTTCCAGCACTAAATCCTCAAAGTCTTAGTAATAATCACTACCAATTCTATCGCTCGCTCATTCGCGCAAACATGCAAAATGTAGGTGGACTTAGAATTGACCACGTAATGGCTATTAGGCGCCTATGGTGGTGCTTTGAAAGCAATAGTGAACAAGATGGCTGTTATGTTTACTACCCGTTTGATCACTTACTCGCCATCTTAAAAGTTGAATCACATATTAATCAGAGTATTGTTATTGGAGAAGATTTAGGCGTTGTGCCGCCAGAGGTAAGACAGGCTTTGGCATCTAGCGGTATTTTTTCTAACAGCTTATTTTATTTTGAAAAACAACACAGTGGTGAGTTTTTATCGACTGATGAGCTAGCAACACAGTGTTTGTTAATGATAGCCAATCATGATGTACCGCCTTTTACAGGTTGGTGGCAGCATGCTGATTTAAATATTAAGCAACAATACAAGCTTATTACTTGCAATGAATACGAGCAATTAAAGCAACAACGAATAGAAGAGCAACATAGGATACTACGATTTATTAATCGCCATACCAATACAACCGAGCTTCTATTACATAGTAATTCAGTCGAAGTATATAACGCACTAGCATTATGTTTGGCGGGTTCTCAATCGCGTTTATTTGCAATACAAATAGATGATTTAGATGAGCAGAAGTATCCGGTTAATATCCCCGGGACAGACAAAGAATATCCTAATTGGCGACGTGTATTAACGCATACCAGTGAAGAAATTTTTACCAAAAATGCCTCACTTTTAGCTGCTATCGATTCAATAAGGAAAGGTTAAATGAGCAGTACAACTAATGAAAATAGTTACGATGCACAGGTGCATGCATTAAATACAGGACGATTTAAAGACCCATTTAGCTTTTTAGGGGCACATAAAACGGATGCTGAGGTTGAAATTCGTTTTTACTTACCTTGTGCAATAAGTGTGAGTGTTACATTAAACAATAAAAGTATTAAGGCGCAGCGCTACCAACAAAGTGACTTATTTATAGTCAAAGTTGATGCGCTGCCCACTGCGCCTTATCAATGCATTGCTCAGTACACAAATAGCAGCACTACCTTTTATGATGAATACAGCTTTGAAAGCACACTTGATGCAGAGGCAATGTATTTATTTAACGAAGGCAGCCTTGAACATGCGTACTCTCATTTTGGTGCACATTTTAGCACTCAACAAAATGTAGAGGGTGTGCGCTTTTGTGTATGGGCGCCTAATGCTGCAAGTGTCTCTATTATTGGTGAGTTTAATTTTTGGCAAGCTAATCGCCACTTTATGCGTTTTCATCCTGCAAGTGGTGTATGGGAGTTATTCGTACCAGGCCTTAAAGCCGACATGTGCTACAAATTTGCTATTACCGCTCAAAGTGGAGAAGTACTCGAAAAAGCCGACCCCTATGCATTTAAAATGCAACAAGCCCCGGGTACTGCAAGTGTACTGCAGTATAAACCAGAACCTATAACGCTCGGCGCTCAGGCACTTCAAAACCGACAAAAGCGTAATCATATTGATGCGCCAATTAGTATTTATGAAGTGCATTTAGGCTCATGGCAACGCGCTGAAAACAACCGCTATTTAAGTTACACAGAGCTTGCCGACAAACTCGTTAGCTACGCCCTTGAAATGAATTTTACTCACCTGCAACTTATGCCAATAAGTGAATACCCGTTTGATGGTTCGTGGGGCTATCAGCCTGTTGGATTATTTGCACCTACCAGCCGCTTTGGCGACTACAACAGCTTTAAATACTTTGTAGAGCAGTGCCACAAAGCTAATTTAGGTATTTTACTTGATTGGGTACCAGGGCATTTTCCAAGCGATCCGCATGGCTTACATCGATTCGATGGCACTCATTTATATGAGCATGCCGATAAGCGCCAAGGTTTTCATCCTGATTGGAATACCTACATTTATAACTACGACCGCCCTGAAGTTAAAAGCTTTTTGATTTCAAATGCTATGTATTGGTTACATCAATTTGGTTTAGATGGTCTGCGTGTAGATGCCGTAGCTTCTATGTTGTATTTAGATTACAGCCGAAAAGAAGGCGAGTGGATTGCTAATTGTTACGGCGGGCGCGAAAACTTAGGTGCGATTGAGTGCCTAAAGCAAGTCAATATGCGCAGCTATAAAAACAACCCAGGCATTATGATGGTGGCAGAGGAGTCAACAGCGTGGCCGGGTGTCACCCAAAGTGTTGAGCACAACGGTTTAGGTTTTGGTTATAAGTGGAATATGGGTTGGATGAACGATAGTTTGCATTACATGCAGCACGACCCGCTTTATCGTCAGCATCATCATCATGAAATGACATTTTCGATGGTATACGCTTTTAGTGAAAACTATATATTGCCATTAAGCCACGATGAAGTAGTACACGGTAAAGGATCGTTAATTGAAAAAATGCCAGGCGATGATTGGCAGAAATTTGCAAATTTACGCGCTTACTACGCATTTATGTGGGCACACCCGGGTAAAAAACTCTTGTTTATGGGCGGTGAAATTGCACAGCGAAAAGAGTGGGGACATGATCATTCTATCGATTGGCATTTACTTGAGCACCAAAGCCATAACGGTATAAAGCACACCGTAAAAGCGCTCAATACTGTTTATAAAAACCAACCCGCGTTGTATGAGTTAGATTCGAGCGCGGCTGGTTTTACCTGGATAGATAACAATAATAATCAGCAGAGCATTTTAAGCTTTGTTCGCTATGCTAAAAACGCAAAAGACTTTGTGGTTGTTATTGCTAATTTTACCCCCGCGTCATATGAAAACTACGTTATTGGCGTACCGAGTAAAGGGCGTTATAAAGTTGTTTTAAATACAGACGATACTCAGTTTTTTGGCTCTGGCGTTGAAGTAACTAAAGATTCATCGCAGATAGTTCAGGCAATAAATGAATCAAATCATGGCTTTAAACACAGTATTTCAATTGCCATTGGTGGCTTAACAACTATTTACTTACAAAAGGTTGATGATGAGTAACCAATTTGATGTAGCCCCCGGTAATGTAGAACCGCTAGGTTCTAGTGTTATTAATAATGGGGTTAACTTCGCGCTTTATGCGCCAGGTGCAAGCCAAGCCTATGTGTGTTTGTTTGATAAAAGTGGCCATTCAGAAATTCTAAAAATGGCGATGAATATTAACGAAGGGGGTATTTGGAGTATTCATATTTCGCCATTAAGCGCCGGCGCACTTTATGGCTTTAGAGTTGAGGGTGAATATAACCCTAAAAATGGTCAACTATTTAACGAAAATAAACTACTGATAGACCCATACGCAAAAGACTTGTTTGGTGAGTTTACATGGAGCGAACGCCATTATGGGCAAATGCCAATTGGCACTAAAAGCACCGTAAATAATGCGATTGATATACCTAAGTCAAAAGTAGCACCCCCTACGTTGTATGCGCATAAAAAGCCAAACCACCGTTGGTCAAACACGGTTATTTACGAGTGCCATGTTAAAGGCACAACGTGTCGTCATCCTAAAATACCTAAATCTCTACAAGGAAAGTTTTTAGGGTTAAGCCACCCAAGCTTTATTGAGCATTTACAAAGCTTTGGCATTACAGCAGTTGAGCTTTTACCTGTTCATTCTTTTATTAGTGAGCAATTTTTAACAGGAAAAGGGCTGCAAAACTATTGGGGTTATAACACGCTTAACTTTTTTACCCCCCATAAAGACTATTTAGTAAACGACGATATAAACGAATTTAAGCAAATGGTGCGCGAGCTTCATGCTGCCGACATAGAAGTTATTTTAGATGTTGTCTATAACCATACCGCAGAGGCGGGGGCCGATGGCCCTATATTATCGCTAAGAGGCTTTGATAACTTAGCGTATTACCGCACAGTAGAGGGTCAGCCTAATGTATATATAAACGATACCGGCTGTGGAAATACCATAAATATTGATCACCCTAAAACGCTGCAACTTGTACTTGATAGCCTTCGTTATTGGGTTGAGGTAATGGGAGTTGATGGTTTTAGGTTTGATTTAGCGACCATTTTAGGGCGCTCAAAAGCAGGCTTTAGCTCTGCACATACTTTTTTACAAGCAGTAGCCCAAGACCCTGTGCTGAATAAGGTTAAGCTAATAAGTGAGCCTTGGGATATAGGTCCTGGTGGCTATCAGCTTGGGGCATTTCCGCCGCCATGGCGAGAATGGAACGATCAATACCGCGATGTAATTAGACGTTTTTGGCAAAGTGAAACGGGCATTATTGCCAACGTTGCAAAACGTTTGCATGGATCGTTTGATATTTTTGAGCATAGCCAACGTGGTCCACTTAATAGCATTAACTTTATAACGAGTCATGATGGTTTCACGCTTGCCGATTTAGTGAGTTATGAAGAAAAGCATAACGAAGCTAATGGTGAGCAAAACAGAGATGGGCACAGTGCAAATCATTCGTTCAACTGTGGAGTAGAAGGCTTTACCAGTGACTCAAAAATAAACGCACTGCGTTTGCAACAACAAAAGAACTTTTTACTTACTTTAATACTCTCAAAAGGTGTACCCATGATTGCCGCTGGCAGCGAAATGGCGCACTCTCAAGGGGGTAATAACAATGCTTATTGCCAAAATAATCGCACTAGCTGGCTTGCCTGGAAAGATTCTCAGCTTAATCATTCGCTAACACGATTTATTGACGATGCTTTAAAAATTAGACGCGCGCACAGTGCGTTCAAACACAGTGTATTTTTAGATGATATAGACGAGCGTTTTACCGTTAAGTGGTTTACTGAACAAGGTAAAACCATGACCGACGCTCATTGGCATGAAGATACCAGACAGTTTTTAATGTATAGCTTACTTGATAAGCAAAACAATCGTGCATTACTGATGGTATTTAATGCCAGTAAAAAAACAGTTTTTTGCCAAATGCCGCCTTCGCCTATTAATGCGCCGTGGCAAATGGTTTTATCAAGTGTAAATAATGCATCTGTGAGTAGTAATGAAGATGCGATGGTTGAAATTTCAGCACAAAGTAGTTGGGTTTTTAGTGCTAATTTAGAGGATGTAAGTCATGGCTAAGCAAAGTGAACAAGTGTGTGTAGTAAAGGGCTGGCAAGAAGGTCCTGTTATAGATGAAAGTACGCTTAAAGATGACTTAACACGGCATTTTTATTATACCCTAGGTCGCGATAAGGTCGGCGAATCAAGACTGTATTTATACCATGCTTTAGCGCTGACTATTCGCGACAGACTTGTTGCCCGCTGCAGAGAAACGAATCAACAAATTAAGCAAGAGAAACGCCGCAAAACGGCTTACCTTTCTCTTGAGTTTTTAATGGGACGTGCGCTGGGTAATGCAATACTAAACCTAGATTTAGACGACCAAGTTGCTGCTGCATTACAAGAATACTGCACAACAGTAGAAACGCTTGAAGATGCCGAGCACGACGCAGGTTTAGGTAACGGTGGTTTAGGCCGCCTAGCTGCTTGTTTTTTAGATAGCTGTGCAAGTCTAGCGTTACCTGTCATTGGTTATGGCCTTCGTTACGAATACGGGATGTTTAACCAATCAATTAAAGATGGTAACCAAATTGAGCAACCAGATAACTGGCTGCGCGAAGGGCACCCATGGGAGCTAAGCGCGCCAGAGCATGCAAAACGTGTGAAATTTGGCGGCTACGTGCAAAGTTACACAGATAAATTCGGCCGAGAGCATCGTCAATGGATGAGTTCACAAGATGTATTAGCTGTACCTTACGATGTACCTGTCCCAGGTTATAAAAACAATGTTGTAAATACGCTACGCTTATGGAAATCAGAAGCGACAGATGAATTTAATTTGACCGAATTTAATGCAGGCAGTTACTCAGAAGCCGTCGCACAAAAAAACCTAGCTGAACAAATTACCATGGTGCTGTATCCAAACGACAGCAGCGAAAATGGTAAAGAGCTTAGATTGCGCCAACAATACTTTTTATCATCTGCGAGTATTCAGGACGTAGTTGATCAGTGGGTTTCCCAACATGGCGAGAACTTTAGCGACTTTGCTGATTTTCATGTTTTTCAGTTAAACGACACGCACCCAAGTATTGCTGTTGCAGAGCTGATGCGTATTTTAATTGATGATTACGAACTTGATTGGAACGATGCTTGGCAAATCACCACCAAAACGATGGCCTACACAAATCATACGCTACTTCCTGAAGCGCTTGAAAAGTGGTCTGTTTCGTTGTTTTCAAAATTATTACCACGCATTTTAGAAATAGTTTACGAGATAAATGCACGCTTTTTAGCACAAGTTGCACAGCAATGGCCGGGTGATGTTAATAAACAGCGTGCATTGTCGTTGATTGAAGAGGGCGATGAGCCGCAAATTCGTATGGCTTACTTAGCCATTGTAGGTAGTTACTCTGTAAATGGCGTAGCAGCACTGCATACCGAACTGTTAAAAGCGGGTTTATTTAAAGAGTTTTACGCGCTTTGGCCAGATAAGTTTAATAACAAAACAAATGGTGTTACACCAAGACGTTGGCTTGCACATTGTAATCCCGTCTTAAGTAAATTAATCAGCGAAAAAATTGGTCATGACTGGGTTAAAAACTTTTCAACAATTAGCGATCTACGTCGCTTTTACGACGACAAAGCATTTCATGGGCAATGGCAAAATGCTAAACGCGAAAACAAACAGCGTTTAGTTGATTTAGTTAAGGCGCGCTGCGATGTTGATTTTGACGTATCGATGATGTTTGACGTACAAGTAAAACGTATTCACGAATACAAACGTCAGCTATTAAACATACTTCATGTGATTCATTTATATGACCGTATTCGCCGTGGTGATACCCAAGGGCTTGTTCCTCGCTGTGTTTTATTAGGTGGTAAAGCAGCACCGGGTTATTACATGGCTAAAAAAATTATTAAGCTTATTAATAACGTGGCAGAGGTTATAAATAAAGACCCGTTAGCAGCCCCGTATTTACGCGTCGCCTTTTTACCTAATTACAACGTAACCGCTATGGAAGTTATTTGTCCTGCAACCGATTTGTCAGAGCAAGTATCTACCGCAGGCAAAGAAGCGTCTGGTACTGGCAACATGAAGTTTATGATGAATGGTGCATTGACGATCGGCACGCTGGATGGTGCAAACATTGAAATTAGAGACGCCGTTGGTGCAGACAACTTCTTTTTGTTTGGGGCACAAGCGCATCAAATTGATGATATTAAATCGCGTTACAATCCTGAGCATTTAATCGCGCAAAATAGCGATTTAAATAATGTAATGCAACTACTCGAAAGCGGCCATTTTAACTTGTTTGAACCATGCTTATTTGACGATATTACAAATGCAATTAAGAGCCCGCACGATCCATGGCTTGTTGCGCACGATTTTGAAAGTTATGTAGCAGCTCAAAAAGAAGTTGATAAAGCTTACGCAGATCAAACCTACTGGACACAAATGAGTATTTTAAATACGGCAGCCAGTGGAATGTTTTCAAGTGATAGAACCATAAGCCAATACAGTGAAGACATTTGGCATTTAGAACCCCTCAATATTAGTGAAACAGACTTAACGACAACTAAAAGCCATGCCACTAACAGCCTAGACTAAATGGAGAGAGTATTATGCCCAATTATGCAAATCGCTACATAAGTAGCCTAACCAGAGAAACTTACGCGTTAATACTGGCAGGCGGACGCGGTTCTCGCCTGCATGAGCTAACCGATTGGCGAGCAAAGCCAGCAGTTTACTTTGGTGGTAAACATCGAATTATCGATTTTCCACTATCAAACTGCATTAACTCGGGTGTGAGACGTGTTGGTATTGCTACACAATATAAATCACATTCATTAATACGTCATGTAAACCGCGCGTGGGGGCACTTTAAAAAAGAGCTAGGAGAGTCGGTTGAAATACTACCTGCATCTCAGCGCCAAGGTGATGATTGGTATTGTGGAACCGCAGATGCTGTTTTTCAAAACATAGATATTATTCGTCACGAGCTTCCTAAATATGTGATGATTTTGTCTGGAGATCATGTGTACCGTATGGACTATGGTGCTTTATTGGCTGAACATGTGCAAAAAGGCGCAGATATGACTGTGTGTTGTATTGAAGTCCCAGTAGAGGAAGCCGCAGACACGTTTGGTGTAATGACCGTTGATGAAGAAAACAGAGTGTGTCGTTTTGATGAAAAACCAGCAATGCCTAGCTCCGTACCCGGCAAGCCAGGTACATGTTTAGCATCAATGGGGAATTACATTTTTAATACTGAATTTTTGTTTGAGCAACTTAAAAAAGATTCTGAAAACGAAGGCTCTGGCCGAGATTTTGGTCACGATATTATTCCAGCGATTATAGAAGAGCATAATGTATTTGCTTTCCCATTTAGAGATCCAAATCAAGAAGGGCAGCCTTATTGGCGCGATGTAGGTACGCTAGATTCGTTCTGGGAGGCTAATATGGAATTGGTAATGCCAGAACCACAACTTGATTTATACGACCCAACGTGGCCAATATGGACATATCAAGAGCAACTACCACCTGCTAAGTTTATTTTTGATGACGAAGATAGACGTGGTATGGCTTTAGACTCAACAGTCTCGGGTGGGTGTATTATTTCGGGCTCTGCGGTTAGAAAGTCACTCTTGTTTTCTAATGTCCACGTTCGCTCATTTTGTACCATTGAGCAGTCGGTAATTTTACCCGGTGCGGTTATAAATCGAGGTTGTAAAATTAAGCGTGCGATTATAGATAGGAGCTGTGAAATACCGGCAGGTCTCGAAATCGGTTTTGACAAAAAAACAGATGAAGAAAACGGCTTTAGAGTATCTAAGAAAGGCATCGTTCTTGTTACTCGTGATATGCTCACTGAGCTTGCAAAAAAGTTAGAGCGCCAAGCGCGTGAGAATAAAAAGCTAGCGTAAAACACGTTAAATATTAAGCACGACAACAAAGCTTGCTCATTTATGAGCAAGCCCACACAGGTTAAAGGAAGTAGTAAATTAATGCATGTATTAATGGTTGCAGCAGAAAATGACGCGTTACCAGGCGCAAAAGTAGGCGGTGTGGCAGATGTAGTACGCGATGCCCCAAGGGCGCTCGCAAAGCAAGGTATAACGGTTGACGTTGTTATTCCTGACTACGGGTTTGAGCCGCTTGAGCGTATTTATATAGGTGAAGTAACCGTTGCATTTAATGCTCAACCCCATGTATTAACAGTTTTTCAAGTACAACAAGCCCAAAATAACGTAAGCCAAATTGTTATTAGCCACCCGCTATTTAGTGAATCAGGCAGTGTATATTGTAACGATGCACCGGGGAGGCCTTTTGCAACTGATGCGACAAAATTTGCTTTATTTAATGCAGCTGTCTGCGAAGCATTATTACAAGGTGTATTAAAGCGCCCTACAGCGCTACATTTGCATGATTGGCACAGCGCCTGCGTTGCAGTTTTACTTAAGTTTGAGCCACGTTATAGCTCACTTAATACCTTACCCATTGCCTACACAGTGCATAATATTGCACTGCAAGGTATAAGACCTTTTAAACACGACGACTCAAGCTTAGAGGCATGGTTTCCGTCACTTAGTTATAATGGCCAGCAACTATGCGACCCGCGTTACCCTCATTGCTTTAATCCTATGCGCAGTGCAATAAATCTTTGCGATAAAATACATGTTGTATCACCAACCTACAGCCAAGAGGTTCTTGAACCTAGTAATTACGAGCATGGTTTTTTTGGTGGCGAAGGGCTTGAGCAAGATCTGCAAAATGCAGCAAGCCAAGGTAAGCTTGTCGGTATTTTAAATGGCTGCGAATATCCAAGCAATGCACTTGAAGGCGCAACTCTCGCTGATTTTTATAGCCAAGCAGAGAACACTTTATTTACTTGGATGGCATATAGCGAGCAGTTACAAAGCGGCTACTATATTGCCCACCAACGACTACAGCAATTTAAAGCAACGGTTAATAATGGCCCATTAATCACAAGCGTTGGCCGACTTACAGAGCAAAAAGTGTTGTTATTGTGCCAGCAGGTTAATGAGGCTTTAGCTATTGATAAAGTGTGCCAAGTCATTAATGAATATAACGGCAGACTTATTATTCTAGGCTCGGGTGATAAAGAGCTCGAAAGCATATTTACCAAAGCAATGGCGCGTAATTCTAATCTTTTATTTTTGAAGGGCTATGGTCAAGGTGTTGGCGATTTAATGTATCAACTAGGTGACTTATTCTTAATGCCAAGTTCGTTTGAACCTTGTGGTATTAGCCAAATGCTAGCAATGCGTGCGGGGCAACCCTGTTTAGTTCACAGTGTTGGCGGATTAAAAGATACAGTTAAACACCACGAAAATGGTTTTAGCTTTAATGGAGATACGTTAGTAACGCAAACGAGTAATTTAATTAGCTGTTTAGACGAAACTCTCTTAATTAAAAAGCAAAATCCTAAAAAGTGGCATAAAATTAAGCACAGCGCAGAGCAAATGCGTTTTTCGTGGCCACAAGTGGCAACTGATTATATAACAACCTTATACCGGTAAATCGTTGCTGTACTTTAAAGTTTAGTGACAAATGTACCTGCTTAGGGTTTAATTACTTAGTATTATATAAAAACTAAGAAGTAGGTAATGTGTCTGTATTTGTTGCAAGGCAAGCAATATTCAATCGAAGTAAAAAAGTAGTAGCCTATGAGCTACTTTTTCGTGATAGTCCAAAAAATTATTTTCCAGATATTGCAGAAGGCCAAGCAACAGCAAGGCTTATTATGGAAAATCAATTAAATTTAGGTACACGCCATATTACATCAGGCAAAAAAGCACTTATTAATATAGGACCTGAATCATTAAAACTCGATTTATGTGCTTTCCTACCTTGCCAAGACGTTGTGATTGAGTTACTCGAAACCATAGAACCCACCGACGATAACTATGAACTATGCCGAGGTTTATTTCATAGTAACTACAAACTCGCACTCGATGACTTTGTATATAAACCACAGTGGGATCGTTTTTTAAAGCTTGTGAAGCTCATTAAATTTGATATTGCAATTACACCTCTTAGCGAAATACAGCCAATAATTAATAAGTTACAAGCGCATAAACAAATAAAAATACTAGCCGAAAAAATAGAAACACAAGAAGACTATAAGCTCGCCTTTGATATGGGGTTTGATTATTTTCAAGGCTATTTTTTTGCAAAACCTACCATGATCAAACAAAATGACATTGATTATAATTATGGTTTAGTCGTCGCTATTTACGCCGAAATAATGAAAAACAGTCCAGATATAAAAGCTATATCTGGACTGTTTGAGCTTGATGCTGCACTTGCATATAAATTACTGCGTTTAATTAACAGCGGTGTTTTTCCTATACAAAGCCAAATATCGTCATTAAAGCAAGCGCTTGTGTATTTAGGCCATGAACGCCTTAAAAAGTTTGTGAGCCTTATTGTTACTGCTCATACAGCGGGTAAAAAGCCTGCAGAGCTAATGCAAGTGTGTGTTGTACGTGCTCGTTTTTGTGAGTTGTTAGCAAAAAAGGTTAATAAGAGCCAGTCAGGCGAAGCATTTTTAACTGGGTTATTTTCACTGCTAGATGCAATCCTTGATCAACCAATGAGCTTACTTGTTGAAAAACTACCTTTCCCTGATGAAATAAAAACGGCATTATTAGGGGATAAAAACACACTTTATTATATTTTAAACGTTGTTAAAGCATACGAAACAGGAAGCTGGTGGGCACTTGAACAAGCTGTACTTTTGCTAAATATAGACAGTGCTATACTTCCTCCACTTTACCAGCAGTCAGTCGATTGGGCTGACAGTTATAAGAATAATATTTAACGGATACAGCTTTAATGCGCAATTATAATATGGACTTTATTCGCGGCGTTGCCGTGCTTGGCCTAGTTTACATGAATGCTTACGCCTTCGGCCTTTTTGAATACGGGTATACCTCTTTAACTAATCCTCCTGTTAGCGACTCAATTATTCACACCTTTAGCAGTTTGTTTGTAGACGGGCGTTTTAGAACACTGTTTAGTTTGCTTTTTGGTGCCGGGCTTTATATTCAGTGGCAACGTTATAAGTCTGAATTGCAGTTAAAAAGCAGGCTCTATTGGTTAATCCTCTTTGGTTTAGCGCATGGTTTTTTACTTTGGGCAGGTGATATTTTATTTGTTTACGGTGTATCTGGCTGGTTTGTTATTAAATATTTAGAGAGTGATAGCGCTGTTCTTTTAAAAAGAGGACTTGAGTTTATTTTGTTATCGGGTGTAGCTACTGTGCTTATTGTATCTAGCGTACCCGATGAAGTGATTTACCGCGATTCAGCACAGTTTATAGATTTATATAACCCACACTATATTGATTACTTTATTAGTAACCTCGCCATGAACACATTGATGCTTGTTATGGTGCCAATAATGACAATGTGGATGTGCGTGGGCCTTATGCTCATTGGCATTTATTTATATAAACAAGGCGTTTTTAGTAAAGGCTTAACGACTCAGCAATTAATAGTTTGCGGTGCAATGCCCCTTGTTTTTTGTGGAATCAGGCTTTATGCATCACAGCTTAATGGCAGCTTAGGATATGGGGTGCAAGAATTTGTAAATATGTTTGCGGCCCTAGGTATGGCTACGCTGTATATTCATTTAATTGTTAAATTTTGCAATAACAGCGCACACGTCGGCACGCTTATTCAACAAGCAGGGCGCTTAGCATTTACTTTATATATTAGCCAAACACTCATACAACTGTTGTTATATAAAGTGCTATTTACCCACTGGGTGCTCAGTTTTGATCGTATTGACTACTGGTTAGTTGCAACGGCATTAGTTGCGCTGCAGCTTATATTTACCTTTTTATACAGTCGCTATTTTAATCAAGGTCCGCTTGAATGTGTATGGCGTAAATTAACTAAAGTAAAAATTAGTGCTTAAACGCCTATAAATAGTAAATTAGGGGCGAAAAAATAGTGTGGGTGGTTTACACTACTCGCCTTAAAAATTACTACGCTATAAGTGCCATGACCGAATTAAAACGTTTAAATAAATTTATTAGTGAAACAGGATTTTGTTCACGCCGCGAAGCCGATAAATATATTGAGCAAGGTCGTGTCAGCGTTAATGGCTACTCACCAGAAATGGGCGTAAAAGTAGCCGCTACCGATGTTGTATTAATTGATGGTAAGCCGCTTAAAGCCACGCCAAAGCGCGTTTACATTGCCTACAATAAACCCGTTGGTATAACGTGTACTACCGAAAGTAAAATTCAAAGTAATATTATTCGCGCGGTAAATTATCCTACGCGTATATTCCCAATAGGGCGCTTAGATAGACCGTCTGAAGGGCTTATATTTTTAACTAACGAAGGCGATATCGTTAATAAAATTTTACGTGCGGGCAATAATCACGAAAAAGAATACGTTGTTACGGTAGATAAACCGCTTAATCGTCAGTTTGTTACAAAAATGGCGAATGGCGTGCCTATTTTAGATACCGTTACTAAAGAATGTAAAGTAACGCAAAGTGGCCCCAAAGAATTTAAAATAGTACTTACTCAAGGTTTAAACCGTCAAATACGCCGCATGTGTGAATACTTAGGCTACGAAGTTGTAACCTTAAAACGTACGCGCATAATGAACGTAACACTTAAAGGTTTAAAAGTAGGGCAGTGGCGTCACTTGTCAGATATTGAAATGGCGCAAATAAACGATTCGATTTCTGATTCTGGCAAAACCCAAGAGCACTCGCTTGATACTAATAAGCAATCAGAAAATAATGCACCTTTAGCACCTAAAAAACGTGATTTTCAGGGCGAAAACCCACGACGCTTTAATAATGGTGATCGAAATAATGAGCGTAGTACTGAGCGAAATACAAATCGTAACTCTGAGCGCAGCAACGCTAACACAGAGCGCAAAAATGAGCGCAGTAATACTCCTTACCAAAAGCGTTCTACAACGTATGTGGGTAAGCCAAAAAGCATTAAAGAGAACAAGTCGTCTAATGCTAAATCAGACTCAAAACCAAGCTCGGACCGCATTCTCAGTCTAAAAAAATAATGTGCAGCTAAGTGGTATTCTACTACCACTGTATTTCTTGTACTATATGACCAAGTGGGCTTTTAACGCCCACTAAGTTTACGTTGTTATTTCGTAAACCCACCAATCTACCTTTATCTAAATACCATCTAAAAGTGTGCTTTTTATAGCTTTTTAAATCTAGTACAGTCAGTTTTGCGCAACTGTATTCATAATCAGTTGGACAAGTACCTACTTCGAGTAACTGATATTCTTGCTGCCATATATTATCGCTGTATTTATTAGCCAGTAACTTTACTGAAATACATACTGACGTCCACAACCATAAGTAAATTAAAATAGGTAAACCGATTGGTATAAATACTGAACGGAATTTCCCGTGCTCAACAATATAATCTTTAACCGTATGTTTAAATTCAAAGTTATTATTGTATTTTTTATATAGGTGCTTAAATAAAGCAACCGATAACACGATCGTCATTATTGGAAATAACGTAAATGTTAAAGTGTCGTATATACCGTTGGGGATAAAAGCGGGATCGGCTTGTTCATCCCATGCAAGTAAAACCAGTGGAGGTGCTGTTACTAAAAGTAATAAGGCGCTGTTGAATAGTTGTTTAAAGGTCACAGGGGATTCACTTATAAAATGCTGCTTGTATAAAGCCCAAATTAGCGCTTAATGTTTAGCTATTGAATGCTAAAGCCAATATAAAATAAGAGTATACCTAAATAAATTGCAATCGCCGATAATGCGTTTTTAGAGCGCAGGCGTTTAGCTATATCGCGTGTGCCATCAACCATACCGGAAATAACCAGTAGTATGCCCCCTGTAAAACGGTAGTTGTTTAAGTTCACGTTACCACTATCGTCAGTTATAAAGCGTAAATAACCAAAAAGTATAAAAAGACTGCCTGCTATTAGTACTGCAATTTTAAAGTTTTCCAAGGCTTTTCCATAATATTGAGTTAGATATTAAAACGCCACTGAGTCTAGTCAGTGGCATTTAACTATATTACGAATTTAGTATTTATCCATATTTACTTTGCAAAACCACCTAGAGGCTTTAATAGAAGTGGTGACAGTGCAGCATGTTTATCGGTTAGTTCTTTAGGTAAATCACCCAAATGAACCATACGTGTTGGTGTTGCTGCAGCAATCCAGCGCTCTGCATGATCATCCCAGTTTTGGATGTGTATGTGCGAGGCTTCTAAATCTCTAAAGCGCTCATAAACCATAATATCGCCATCGTCAGACATGTAATATTGGTAATTTAGTGTACCAGGCTCTGTTTTTGCACGTTCTACTTGTGAATTCATTACTTCACGAAAGGCATCTAACTGGCCAGGGTTTAGCTTGGCTTCAACAATCCAGCCAAAATTATCAAATGTCGTATCACCGTTTTTGTTAATTTGACTCGTTTGTTCTTCTTCGCGAGAAAAGCCACCAAATGGTTTTAGCCAAAGAGGGCTTAAAGCCGCATGACGCTCACGAACATCATCAGGTAATTCGCCTAAATGCACCATGCGTGTAGGTGCAGCAGCCGCCATCCAACGTGCTGAATGATCGTCCCAATTTTCAATATGTTCGTGTGAAGAGTCTGCATCAGCAAAGCGTTCGTAAACTAAAACATCGCCAGCATCAGACATATAATATTGATAATTTTTAGTGCCAACTTCATTAAGTGCGCGATTAACTTGTGAATTCATCACCGCTTTAAAGTTTTCAAGTTCACCAGCATTAAGTTTAGCTTCTACTATCCATCCAAAATTTTTAAACATGACTTTCTCTACTTAAATAAATTGCCTCTGTATAAGTGAGGCTAAAAAGTTAAAGGCAATTTCTATCGCCCTAGTTAGCATACCTATCGCTTAATTGGTAAGTGCTTAGATAACGAAGCTAAGTGTACAGAGTATTTAAATATTGATAATAGTCGCATTTATTTAATCAGTTTATAGTAAATATATATAATAGTGGTTAGCCTATTTTGCAGGCCATTTAAATTTTTAAGTTAAAATTGCTTTATAGACGTGTTGTTAAGCTATTTACAAGTACACTTAGTTATATGAAGGGTAAGCTGTTAAGATGCGCCGTCTTAATAATGTAGAAAGGTTATAGAAGTAACATGTCAAAATTTTTCTTTATGGGTAAGCCCGACATAATGGGTAAAAATAACAGTAATGGATTTGCGCCAAATCGTACCGCAAAGGTAGGCACAGAGTTGCACCCGTTAACGCTAATTGTAAACTCAGCTGAACGACAATCAGAAATAGAAGCAATACTAGAAGAGCATTCGCTGTTTGCTTCAATTGAAGTTAAAGCAGACGTACCAGAAGATATTCGCGAACTAGACTTTGCGCTTAGCAAGTCAACACCACAAGTATTTGATAAAGTACCAGAGCGTAACGCACCTTGTGTATGTGGTAGCGGCAAAAAATATAAAAAGTGTTGCGGTTAGTTTCTTAACAACTAAATATGTAGCCTTTCTTTTTTAATCGGTATTAAATAAAAATGCCACAGGATTTTGAGCCTGTGGCATTTTTTAATGTTAACCAATTATATGTTTAACTACTTACGTGGCTCGTAATCAATTCTAAATATAACCGTGTACAGTACCGGCACTACAATTAGAGTCAAAATTGTAGCAAAGCCCAAACCAAACATAATAGTGACCGCCATTGACTGAAAAAACACGTCAAATAGCAGCGGGATCATACCCAAAATAGTGGTTATAGCTGCCATTGCAACCGGTCGTACACGGCTCACACCAGAGTCAAACACGGCTTCATAGGGCGATTTACCTTCCCTTAATTCAAGATTTATTTGATCAACTAATACAATACCGTTTTTAATTAGCATACCGCTTAAGCTTAACAAACCAAGTAGCCCCATAAAGCTAAACGGCGCATTCATCGCTAACAAGCCGGCGCTTACACCAATAATAGCCAACGGCACAGTTGCCCAAATAACAAGTGGCTGTTTAAGTGAGTTAAAAAGTAATACGGTTACTGCAAACATAGCTAAATAACCCAGCGGTAATGAGCCAAATATTGCTTTTTGCGCCTTGCTTGATGACTCAAACTCGCCGCCCCATTCTAGTTGGTAACCACGTGGTAGTTCCATGTTCTCTATTGGGCCGCGAATACGCGCAAATAATTTAGCGGGCGTTTCGTCTCCTAATACATTGTGATCGGCCATTACTGTAATAGTACGTTTGCGATCGCGGCGCATTATTAGGCTGTCTTCCCACTGCACATCAAATTCGTCTACAACTTGAGTCACTGGAACAAATACACCAAGAACTGGGCTGTATATTTGAAGGTCGTGTACGCTTTCTACGTTTAAGCGCTCGTTAGCAGGAGAGCGAGCAATAATGGGTAGCAATTGCGTACCATCGCGATATACGCCCACTTGTTTACCCGATAAGCTCGTTAGTAATACATTGTCTAAGTCTGATTTACTAATACCTAATCGACGTGCTTTTTGCTCGTTAAATTGCGGGCGAATCATTTTGGTACGTGCGCGCCAGTCATCACGAATATTATATGCACCATCGTCGCTACCAATCAATTCTTCGGCTGTAGCAGCGAGTTGTCTTAAAATAACAGGATCAGGGCCCGAAAAACGTGCTTCTATTTTTGCATCAGTAGAGGGGCCAATTTCCATCGGTTTAATTTTAAGCTGTGCAGAGAGTGCATGATTGCTTGAGTAATCACGCACTGTTTGCATTACAGTTGCTACGGCTTCTCTGTCGGCAACACGAATAATTAATTGCCCGTACGCGGGATATGATTTTTCTGGCGCGTAGGTAAGCATAAAGCGCGGTGCACCTTGGCCTGTTGTACTTGTTACTTCTTCAACAAGGTCTTCTTTTTGCAAAAACTCTTCGAGCTTTTTAACGCCCTCAAGGGTTGATCGAATATCAGAGCCTTGCTCTTGCCAATAATCTACATAAAACATAGGTGTATTAGAGGCAGGAAAAAACGACTGTTTTACAGAGCCAAAACCAACAACCGCCGTACACAGTAAAACAACCATTAATATAAGCGTGGTTTTTCTAAAGTGCAGCGCTAAATCTAAAATCGCTTTGTAACCGTTAAAAATAAAACCTTTGTATGGGTCTTCATCTTCTTGGCCTTCTTCGTTTTTAAATTCGTTTTCTTTAAACATTAAATTGGCAAAAAATGGCGTTAGCGTAATGGCTGTTATCCAGCTTAATAAAAGCGAAATAAACAACACCCAAAACAAGCTACCGGCAAATTCACCACTGGCATCAGAGCTTAAACCAATTGGCGCAAAGGCAGTGACTGCAATTACTGTTGCACCTAGTAAAGGCCATTTTGTTTGCTCAACAATATTAACAGCCGCTTTGAGTTTTGTTTGGCCACGTTTGAGGTTTATCAGTATGCCTTCAGTGACGACTATTGCGTTATCAACCAGCATACCAAGAGCAATAATAAGTGCCCCAAGCGATATGCGTTGCAAGTCGATGGCAAACAACTTCATAAATATAAACGTACCCAGTACAGTAAGCAGTAAAATACCACCAATTAAAATGCCGCTTTTTAAACCCATAAATAACAGCAGTACAACAATAACAATCGCAATGGCTTCAAGTAAGCTGATAATAAAACCATCAACCGATTTTTGAACCTCTTGTGGTTGGTTGTATACCGAATTTATGTGAATACCATGAGGGCGTTGATATTCAAGTGATGCTAAATGCTCGTCTATGTTTTTACCCACATCAACCACGTTAACACCCGACATAAACGACACGCCAATAAGTAAAGCTTGCTGAGAGTTATAACGAATAATGTTATTTGGTACTTCTGCGTACTCTCTGTAAACCTTTGCTACATCGCCTAAGTAAATAAGCTCATTGGCACCTGATTTTGAAATTAATAAGGTTTCGAGCTCTTTTACATCTTTAAATTCGCCAGTAGGATGTAAGCGAATTGATTCATCGCCCACGCGAATTTTACCCGCGTTAGATACCGTGTTTTGCGATTGCAATAACTGGAATATATGGCTTGGCGCAATACCTAATTGAGCAAGTTTACGCGTAGAAACTTCAACCATTACTTGCGCTTGTTGTTCACCCGCTATTGTTACTTTACTTACGCCTTTAACCAATACCAGTTCACGTTTTAAAAAATCGACGTAATCTTTAAGCTCGTCATACGAATAACCATCGCCGGTTACCGAGTACATAACACCGTAAACATCGGCAAAGTCGTCCAAAATAGTGCTTGGGTAAACACCACTGGGTAATGACGGAGAAAGGTCGTTAATTTTACGACGCATTTCATCCCAAATTTGGCGAAGCTGTTCTTTACGATAATTGCTTTTCATTTCTACAGAAATCTGTGATTTACCGTTAGATGAAATAGACGTAACGTAGTCAACATAAGGCAATTGCTGAATCGCGTTTTCAATCGGAAAAGTGACTTCTTCTTCAACTTGCTGCGGCGAAGCGCCAGGGTACATGGTAATAACCATGGCTTTTTTAAGCGTAAACTCAGGGTCTTCTAGTTGCCCTAAATCAAAGTACGACACACTACCGCCAATTAATAGCAGCAGTGTAAACATCCAACTGATTACTTTTTTCTCTATGGAGAGTTGTGCAAAGCTCATAATTATAAGCCTCGCTCTTTATTCCATGCTCTTACTTTCATGCCTTCTTTTAGTGAATGCACACCGGCTGAAACCACAATTTGGCCTTCTTCAATACCACTTAATACTTCAATACCATCGCGGTGCAACTGGCCAACCTTTACAGCTTGTTTATGCACTTGGCTAGTTTTTGAATCAAAAAGCCATACGTAGGCGTTATCTTCAATTGATTCTTGCGGCTCAGAGAACACCGACTCGATTGGTAAGATTGTATAAGCAACTTGCGAGCGCGTTACTTTACTTAAATCAATAAGCACGCTACCCGTCATACCGGCTAGTAAATTAAAGTCCTCAGGTACTGGTAGCGAAAATACAACTTTATAAGTAAGTGTTGCTGGATCTGCTTGGGTATCCCACTCTTTAATATCAAGTATGTATTCTTTGTCGTCAAAGCCATCAAACTTTACAGTAGGGTGGTAATCGGTGCCTTTTTTAAAGCGAGCGACTATTTTTTCAGGAACCTGAATTTCTACGTCCATTAAATCGCGTGTTTCTAAGCGTAATATATTTTGCTTTGCTTGAATATTTTCAAAGTTTTTAACAAACACCTTAGCGACCGTGCCTGAAAATGGTGCGCGTAGTTCACTGTATTCAAGGTTCGTTTGTGCAATTCTAAATGCAGATTCAGCAATTTGCATATTAGCAGTGGCTTGATCTAATTCTGATTGGCTGGTGATTTTTTTCTCAAACAATTGCTCAATACGGCCAAGTTGTGACTTTGCCAATTCAAAGCGTGCTTTACGTTCGTCAAACTGTAATTGAAAATCTTCTGGATCCAGTTTTGCTAATAAATCACCTTTTTCAACATGTTCACCAGCGAGAACCGGAAACTTAATAAGTTCGCCGTTTACCCTAAAAGCAAGGTACGAGCCTTGGTTTGCAACAACTTCAGCAGGAAAACTACGAATGTTAATTTGCGTATCATGACCTATGTTGAATAATTTAACAGGGCGAATAGGCTCTTCTTTAACTTGTTGTTCTGGCTCAGAACAGGCTATTAAGCTAAGTAAGGTCGTTGTTAATAAACATAGACGAAAGAGTTTCATGTCTTCTCCGTTGCAATGATGGCAAAATAATTAAGTGCAGCATACGCTGCAAACATATAAAATAAAAATCATTAAATTTTAGAAACTCAATAAGTTTTATTTATGATGTTGCAGGGAGGTATATGAAGCTGAATCAATTAATAATTTTAGATGCCATAGTGCAAAGCGCAAGCTTAAGCGGAGCAGCACTAAAGCTACATAAAACGCAGCCAGCGCTTACACTCGCCATTAAAAACTTAGAAGCCAAAATAGGATTTGAGTTACTAGACAGAAGTAAGTACCGATTACAGCTTACTGAAAAAGGGCGTGTTTTTCACCGCGAAGCGCAGCAACTACTGCATGCCAACGACGAGCTAGCACAGCTCGCTAAAGAATTGGCATTAGGTAATGAACCCCAATTTAGAGTTTGTTACGAACAACTTTGTCATATGCAGAGTTATAACGAGATCATAAGTAATACTTTTAGGTTATTTACCAGTACAGAATTTAGCTTAACAAGCGGGAAGCGCTTTATTTCATTAGAGCAAGTAAACAGTGGGCAAGCCGAATTAGGTATTGGCCCGTGGTTTGATTTATTTCATGCGACAGGCGATTTAGAAAGCGTACCCATAGGCAGGCTCGATATTGGTATTGTGAGCGCTAAAGGCGTACTCCCTCAAAAACTCACCTATAGCGAACTGCAAACGTATCCGTGTTTAGCCATGTTTGAAAGTGACTTGAGTATCGACAGCGACAGGCTATCGTACTCAAAAGGCTCCGCCATGATGAAAATTGATGATGTATCGACCCTAAAATCGTTTTTACTCTCAGGCGCGGGTTGGGCAATGATGAGCCTAGAGCACTGCGACCCTGAAATAAAAGCAGGCTTACTTCAAGAAATACACATCACTGACCGAGAGCATAAATTTAGCGCGCAAATTAGAGCTTTTAGGCAGCATGCAATGCACCACGGCCCTGTAGCGCGTACTATCTGGGAGCAATTTAAAACTCTTAGTGAGGAATATTCTAACAACAATGGATATTGATAAAGAAACACTTATTTATACTGTTATCGCAGGCATACCAGTAGGCAAAGTAGCAAGTTACGGGCAAGTTGCAGCTCTTGCGGGCTATCCGCAAAACTCACGGTTGGTCGGGCGCTTATTAAAAATGATGCCAAACGACTCGGTTATACCTTGGCACAGGGTAGTGAATAGCCAAGGTAAAATATCATTCCCTGAAGGTAGCGAAAAATATCAAGAACAACGCGAAAAGTTATTATCAGAAGGCGTACTGTTTAAAAGCGACAAAGTAAATATGCGCGAGTGCAGGTGGGAGTGATATGACTATTATTGGCAGGTAAGTGCCATAGCTGACCTCTAGGCGTGAATTGATACTCTGTTGGGTGGCGCCTTCGGCTTAAGCAATCTACCTTTTGACGTAGGTCGGATAAGTGGCTTCGCCATGCCATCCGACACAGTAAAATACCTTGCCAATTATTATCAATATTTTATGTTGTCGACTGGCTGGAGAGTGCCAATTGCGGACTGACGTGGCCTTAGACTCTTGTTAGCACTCTATTCAAATACCAAACTGTTTAACAACTTCATCAAATGCATACAACTCTTGCTTAGTTACACTTTTTATCTTATTAGTTCGACTAACTGAGCCGAAATGTACAGTACTATTTCTTAGCTTATTGACCTCTTTAAAACACTGAGTACTAAAGACTAAATTTTTATCTAATTTTAGAAGTTCAACATAATTAACAAGTTTTCCAAGCCCTAAACCATTATCTTTATCTAAAAGTGATTTTTTCACATCATTTTCTATTAAAAGTTGGTACAAAATTGCTTCACAGATAACACCAGCTAATATCGCACAAGTGTTATATTGTTCATGCTTGTAATTAAACCTAAACTGCTCATAAAAACCTTTTACATAATTTTTAAAAGGACTTTCAATCGGAATCTCGCATTTAACATCACCAATAATTTTGTTTTTTGGTAACGGGATTGGCGTATTAAGCAAAATTTTCCTAGGGATTCTTCTGATTACACCGCCAACAGCAACTTCATTCCAGAAATTATGTAAGGACTCATGAGTAAAAAACCACTGCAAATACTCTGCACTGATCCCACTTTCAACTCCAATTTCAGATATTACAAATGGTATAAATCCAAACTTTGCTAACTTTGCTAACTTTGGTTTATCCAACCGTTTGAAAATTAGAGAACCATGAACAGCAGGAACTAAAGTTAAAGTCCCCTTTGGGATTTCTGTATCACCTCGAGGGATATCATTGATCAGTGTTGAAAGTAGTTTAGTTTTACTGCCTTTGAAATTTTTATTAACAAGCCCTCGCAGATTTTTAACTAAACTTTCCATTGGAACTCCCCTTGAGTGCTAACGCCCATATTAACGGGCTAAAATACGATCGAAGCGAGAAGCTCACTGTTTTTAGTCCTGTTAAATTGGGTTGTTATGTCCATTCGGCATAAATAAACTAGGTTTAAAGCTTTTATTTAAAAGATAATTTTTATCTTGGTTAGGCTTTAATACTCCGTCAATCTCAACAAGCCTTACTAAAGAATGCTCAATAGATTTTTGAAGAGTAATATTTAGCATGTCATCAGAAGAACGTCTATGACCATTATAACTCCCAAAAAAATCATTTTCAGAAAACTCAGACAAATCTGTATAATCTAAAATTCGAGCTAACTCTTTCGCACATTTACTTTTGTCCGAAAGGTTTTCTATATGATCATCAACTCTATTTTTTATATTTGTACAAGAGAACTGACAAAAAGCAGCAATAGCCCCTAAGCTAAAAGCGACCATACCAAATGCTTCTTTAATATTAGGGTCTATGGCCACGGGTAATAAATTGGTTTTGATTAAAGCTAATACACCAGAAAAAAGCCCCATAACTAATGTTATATCTCTCATCATTCGAACTTGAGATGTGCATTTTCTCTTAATTTTATCAACCAACAAATTTGTTTTAATATTTTCTTGTTGAACTACTAGCGCTCTATTTGCAACTTCTAAAGCATTAGAGGTTTCTATTATTAACAATGATGTCCCTGATTTTGCTGCTTGCTTCGCCATCTCATAAGCTTTATTTAAAGCTTTTTGCTCTTCAGTCTGCCCATCAGGTTTATCTGGATGTTCCTGATGAGATAATTTTCTATAGGCCGCTTTAACCTCTTCTTCAGAAGAATCAATTGGGATATTTAATTTTTTAAAGGAATCCATTAATGTTGACATACTCACCACACCTCCTTATGAACATAACAGCTTATTGAGCACCATTTCGGTGGTTTATAACACACCAAAACGGCATATCTTATATACTCTGATAGTTTCACCAATAATTACCCTTGTAAACAAGTAATTAGAATAGTGAGAGGTTAAGTTTGTTACTTTGCATCAAAATGACGGTTAATAATGTTATTGGGAAAAATTAGGAACCTACTCATCAAGACAAGAATAACTTTAACTTTTTCAGTGTCCGGTTATCGCTCTAAGCGGACTAGAAAAAATTTCACAAAATTTATTAATTAAATTTAGATTAGATCTATTTAAGATAAAGTTAGAGGGCTAGTGCTTTTTTAAATCATGCAATTGATAAAAAACTTTAGTCTCGTTGTAACTTCAAGATACCTTAGTGAAGCCAGAGCAAATTGATGGGGTTTTAAGTTCAGGTAGAACCAGACTCAACTACTGAGTCTGGTTCGTGCTATAAATAAGCTCGTCATCATATTTTTAAATTAAAGCTGTTATTTACCTAACAAACATCCAAATACCGGCAGCTATCATAAATAAGTTTTCTGTTAGGGAGATAAACCCTAGTGGTACGTTACTGTCACCGCCTACACACGCACATTTTAACTCTCGTTTATCTATATAGACTGCTTTTATCACTGAAACAGCACCAACCCCACCTATGAATAATGAAATAGGGGCAATAATATAGGCTGGTAATCCGGCTATCATTCCAATGCCAACAAATGCTTCTAAAAATGGGTAAACATAAGCGTACCTGACTATTTTCATAGCGACTAAGTCATAGGTTATAAATGAATTAGTAAAGCTAAATAAGTCTTGAAGCTTTTGTATTGCTAACACTGCCATTGTTAGGGCTACAAACAGTTCAGCGGTTTGCATTGATAATAAGCTATTAGCCGATGCAAAACTAAATGCCACACTAAGCAAAAAACTAACCGAAAAAATCGCAATCACGGGCGTGTAAGTTGTACCTTCTTGGGCTGCTTGTGGCTTATTAAAGTAATTACGTAAATCGTCGTAGCCACCTATACGTTTATTATCAATAAATGTTTGAGGTGTAGTTTCTACACTGTGTTGTTTTTTTAATTCATCTGTTTGCTCTCGAGAAGTTAAAAGCTGATCATCAACTGTATATCCCTCTCGCTCTAGTAGGTCTTTTGATTTTAAACCAAACGGACAAATATGCTCATCTGTTGCCATTCTAAAAAGCTGGGCTGATTTACTCATGCTTTACTCCTTATGTTATGCGGTTTATTTATTTGAATTGAAATCTGGAACAGCTCTTAATTGTGCTTGAGCATTGGTTTGTGTAATGCCGTTTTGCTCTATATCTTTTAGGAGCCATTGCATTTCTTTTATTTCTCGCTCTTGGGCTTCAATTATATTTGTAGCTAGCTTTTGAACGCGTTTATCTTTGATTTTTGCCCTGTCACTGGTGAGTATGGCAATTGAATGATGTGGGATCATCGCCGACATCCATGAGCTATCATCAACAGTCGCTTGTGAGCGAACTAAAAATAAACTACCTGCAAATACGGCAACACTAGCAATGAGTACTGTTATATTTTTCTTTTTATCTTTATACATATTAAGCATGAAAAGTAGCATTATCACTGCCATCGTGGCTCCCATATAAAGCGCCATATAAGTACGAGTTTCACTAAAATAAACATGACTAAGTTGATAGGTGTTCAAATACATCAATACAAACATGGTTATTGTGGATGTTGCTATCATTAAAAAAAATTTTGAATAGTGTGACATTGTATTGCTCCTTAAAAGTTTTGTATTTTGTTTTTACACGTGAGTAATATTTACACTATTAAGCTCACAAATCAGTGTTTCCTGTTGTGTAAAATGGGTATTTAACAATTAACTCAAGAATTATGCCGTTAGGCTAAAATTGCTCGCTGGATTTACTTATGTATCTGTAGGTTTCTTCATTTGAGTTGTCAGTGAGTAGTTCAATATTATATTTGTGAAATATACCCTCCATTTCCATTCCGGGAGTGCCAATAGGCATGGCTGGTACACTTAAGCCTGTAATGTGCGGAGCGTGTTGCCCAGATAAAAACTGTTTTATATGTTTAGCGGGAACATGACCTTCAAATACAAATCCATCGGCTGACACGGCTGTATGGCATGAGCGCATATTAGGTTTTATTTGATACTGAGATTTAATCGACCCCATGTCATTAACGTTAATTGCTTTTGTTTGAATATTGTTTTCACTCAAATGAGCAATCCACTTATTACAACATCCACAATTTTTACTTTTATAAACGGTAAGCTCAATTTCAGGTTTTTCTGAATTTTCATAGATTATTGATGTTTTATGCTGTTTTTCGATACTCATTGTAGAAAATGACATAGTTAATGATAAAAAAAACGCTGAGGTAATGTAGATTACTCGCATTGTTAACTCCTTAATTAGACCAGTGAATATGAGTGATTTTCCAACCTTTATCGGTGTTTTTTAATGTGATTGATTCCATTCCCGTAGACTTAATATCTTTCCCTTTATACTTTCCTTGAGTTTTACTTCTTGAAATTGAGTAAGCTATGTTTCCATTTGTGTGAACTTGATGCTCTAGCAGTTCACTATCAACTGCACTTAAGAATTTCATATCCGCTATCATATGATGGTTCGCGTATTCATCTGCAGAACGCTCAACAATTCCGCCTTCAAAAATGACGACATCGTCGGCCAGTAATTTACGGGCACCTTTGGCATCGCCTTGTTTTAGGGATGCATGAAATAAGCTAACTGCCTTTGCAGCTTCGCTATCAACATTAACAAAGACCCAGCCTTTTTTTGTGTGCTCTTCATGGATGTGTGCGTTCACAGCAAAAGAACTAACAGCGCTAAAAATTAGTAGCAATAAAATTTTTAAATTAGAGGATTTAATTAACATACATTTTCCTTTTTTATTAATCGTTAAATAGGCGGACCAACAAGTGTTGTAAATACACTTGTGGTAATAAGTACAAATAGGGCAATTACTATTTCAACAGTGATCGAGCGTTTTAATATACTTATATGGTGTTGTTGAGTGATTTGCGGGACTAAAAAAAGCTTATGCCATGCACCTAGTAATAGCATCGCGCAGACGAGTAGCAGCTTTAATAAAATTAGTTGCCCATAATTTGATGTAAACAATGCAGAAAATGACTCTAGGTACTGCAGGAGCAGAGTTAAGCCCGAAATAAGTAGTACAAATACAATAACAATAGCGAGTTGACCAAAGTAATGCATTAACCGCTTTACTTCACTGGTAGGTAGTAAAGTGCAGCTTTTGTAAAGCGGCCACAATGACCCTAACCAGCTCGCAATGGCAATAAGGTGAAAGGTTAAAATACTTTTCACTAACCCATTTTCATTTGCACTGTGCCCAGTAAAAGTGAAACTATAAGCGATAAACCCAAGCATGATTAGTATAACGGCAGCGTTTTTATAACCTGCTACGTTATCATCTGATTTCACATTCCACATACATGCGCTAATTAGAGCAATAATAAGCGCTGGTATTCTAAACGTTGCTTGGTCACCTATGACTGATTGCCAAACAATTTCAAGCATAAAGGGGTCAAACATTCCCATAAAGCCTGATTCAGCCATTGCTCCAGCTTCTATTGGTACTTGTAAAAGTGCAGCAATACTACCTGTAACTACACACGTAATTTGCCAACGTTTTAATAACTGATAAAAGCTAATTAAATGATGCCCTGCAACATTGCTGTTGCCACACATAAAGCGTATTAATAAAGTGCCCGCAAGCCCTGCAATTGCGATATAGCTTGCTAGTTTTAATAATAGTAAGAGTACTGACCATTCACTTAATTGCATTATGTTGCTACTTAATGGTTATGTTTGCTGTGGGTATTAGATTGTTCTTGCATCATCTTGTGCGATTCACTTTTGTGTACCATAAATCTAAACGTGTCGGTCATTTTATGTCCATCACCACCGAGTGCTGTCCATTTAACCGTGTAAGTGCCTTGGGCTAGGCTCGGTAATGACCAACTAAAGTCTGTGCTTGGGGTAGAGCTTGGTTTGAAATCAAAGTTTATTGATTTATTTTTTTCATCTTTGATGATGACTTTTGCTAGCCTTACTTCACCACCAAAAGTTAACGAAAGTTGCTCTGGGCTTTTCATTAACATGGCTTCTTGCGCAGGTGTTGATTGCTTGAGTGATATATGCGCTGATGCGGAAAATGTAAGTACTAAACCTAAAATCGCTACTGCAGAATTAAAAAACTTCATAATTACCTCTTATTTAAAATGATTAAAACCAAAATTTAATACCCGCAACAAATGCGGTGTTGTTGCTACTTTGTCCACTTGATGTGGCATAGTCGGCGGTATTGCCAAATTTATTGCTCCATTCAACGCCAATATAGGGCGCAAACTGGCGTGTAAATTCATAACGAACCCTAAAGCCAATCGCGCTGCTTGATAGGCCACTTCCAAGTTCGTTTTGTTTATCGTTTTTGCCATAAAGTGTAATTTCGGCTCGCGGTTGTATAATTAGCTTTTGCGTGAGTAATAGTTCGTACTCTGCCTCTAACGTAAATGCGGTATTGCCTCGCTCACCTACGTATGCTGTCATATCAAGTTCAAACCAATAAGGGGCTAAACCTTGTAAGCCAAAAGCCAACCATTGCCGATTTTCACCTTCTTTATTGTAATCAAGACGAACACCTGCTTGAGTATCCCAATATGCTGATACGGCGTGACCCCATAAAATATCGGTTTGGTTTTCTTCAATACTTCCTTCGCTGAAATCACCCTCGGTTTTAATTACCAATCGATCAAAGGTAGTGCCGTACCATGCTTGTAAGTCAAATACACCTGCGTTTGCTTGCTCGTTATATTCAAGACGATCGCCTAGTAATGCGTAAAATGGATGCTCATCAGCGAGTGTTAATCGCTCATTGCCCTCAAGCGCATATGGGCCTTCTGTTAAAGTTGTTCCCGCAGAGTAAGCATGGGGGTCTCTTGCATCTTTAGGTGCACTTCCTCCTTGTGGTTGCATCTTAGCGCTATTCATTTGTGCCATTTCACTTTGCGCTAATAAAGGGAAACTAATTAATGAAGCCCCTGTTAACATTAATAAACCTAATGATTTAGATAGTTTTAATTGTTTCATGATACGACTACCTCTCTAAACATACCGGCATCCATATGGAATAATAAATGGCAATGCCAAGCCCAGCGACCTACATCGTGAGGGGTGGTTAAAAAGCTGATTCTTTGTGCGGGTTGAACAGGTATCGTATGACGTCGCACTTGCACATCACCTTGCTCGTTTTCTAAATCACTCCACATACCATGCAAATGCATAGGGTGTGTCATCATGGTATCGTTTTGTAAAATAACTCTTAAACGTTGGTTATGCTTCATATGCACTGGCGTGCTTTTACCAAATTCTAAGCCATCAAATGACCAGCTATAACGCTCCATGTTTCCGGTTAAATGCAGCTCAATTTCAGCTTCTGGCTTTTGCTGGTTAGTGATCCCTTCAAGTGAGTGTAAATCTGCAAGTGTTAAAACACGGCGACCATTTTTACGTAAACCAATACCAGGATCATCAAGATTTGTTCTAGGCATATCAACGCGCATATCAACTGAAGCTCCATACTCCGTTTTTGCATGACGCACTTTAGAGCTGGCAACCGCCAATGGGTTTTCAGACATACCATGTTTGCTATGATCCATCGCCATTGCACCGTGCCCCATAGCGCTATGATCCATTTCTTTAGAGTTCATACCTGACATGCCTGCCATACCAGCCATTGCAGAATGCTCACCGCCGTGGGTCATATTGCCCATCATATCGGTCATCGTTAACCATTCAACAGGGTCAAGTGCAGGTACTGGCGCATCAATATTAGGCGAGCTTGATAAAGTTCCTTTTGCGTAACCAGAGCGATCCATACTTTGAGCAAAAATCGTATAGGCATCATTTTTAGGCTCAACAATTACGTCGTAGGTTTCACCAGGGCCGAATCTAAATTCATCAACTGTCACTGGTTCAACGTTTTGCCCATCTGCTTGTACAACCGTTAGTTTTAACTCGGGGATACGCACGTCAAAAAAGCTATTACTAGAGCCATTAATAAACCTTAACCTAAGCTTTTCACCGACTTTAAATAATCCACGCCAGTTTGCCATTGGAGTACTACCGTTCATTAAAAAAGTCATTGCTGATGCAGATAAATCAGCTAAATCTGTAGGATTCATTCGCATCTGATTCCACATTTTTCGGCGCTGTAGAGCATTTGAAATACTGCTGCTTGAAACGTCATCGAAAAACTCTGGGACAGTGGGTTGATTGAAGTTAAATACATCACTCTGTACTTTTAATTTACGGAACAGCGCCATAGGGTCATCATCAGTCCAATCAGATAATTGAATAACATGCTCGTTATCTGCACTAATAATATCGTTTTCTCGCGGTTCAATAATTAATGCACCGTACATGCCTGTCATTTCTTGAAAGCCACTATGTGAGTGATACCAATATGTACCGCTTTGTTGTAGTTTAAATTTATAAACAAAGGTTTCGCCCGGCATAATGCCTTTAAAGCTGATACCTGGTACGCCATCCATTTGATACGGTAAAATAATGCCATGCCAATGAATTGAACTCGGTACTGATAACTTATTTGTTACTCTAATAGTAACGTCATCGCCTTCTTTGAGGCGCAAGGTAGGAGCGGGTATAGATCCATTGATAGTTGTCGCCATACGTACTACACCAGTAAAGTTAACCGGCGATTCATCTATAACCAGATCAATTACTTCGCCGCTAAGTTCGGGTACAGTGCCTGTTATTGTTCCTGCTACTAAAGATGATGCAGCATGTAATACACTCGGAAAAGCAGCAAGTACACCTCCTGCAATTAAGCCTTGAACAAATCGTCTTCGTGGTGTGCTAACCTGTTGTGATGACTTTTTAAACCCCATTTCCTTACTCCTTCATAGCAGAATATGTATTGAGTATAGAAAATAGACCTGTCTTCAACATGACGCGAACATTACAAAGTTGTAATCTTGGTGTCATGTTACTGTAGTGACAGATACTGCATAATATTTGCAGAGGTAGTTGTTAGGACTTTAATGAAGGAATTGTATGCGCTTATTAGTTGTTGAAGATGAAGCAAAAACGGGAGATTATTTAAAACAGGGACTAAGTGAAGCTGGTTTTCAGGTTTCTTTGGCGCGCAATGGTCTTGACGGCCATCACCTAGCAATGACCGAATTATTTGATGTAATAATACTTGATGTCATGTTACCTGACGTATCCGGTTGGAAAATTTTACAGTCGCTACGTGAAGCAGATAACAAAACCTCAGTACTATTTTTATCTGCTCGCGATAGCATAGGCGATAGAGTAAAGGGGCTCGAACTTGGTGCTGATGACTATTTAATAAAGCCTTTTGCTTTTGCTGAAGTTTTAGCAAGAGTACGCACTCTTATTCGCCGTGGTGCAGTACAAACAGTTGACGATATACTGATAGTTGCTGATTTAGAAATGGATATTCCAAAGCGAAAAATACAACGTGCAGGCAAGCGTATTTTATTGAGTAATAAAGAATTTAGCTTACTTGAACTATTGTTACGGCGCGAAGGTGAAGTACTGCCACGTTCGTTAATTGCTTCTCAAGTATGGGATATGAATTTTGATAGCGACACCAATGTGATTGATGTTGCCATTCGTAGGCTAAGAGCAAAAGTTGATGATGACTTTACTGTTAAATTAATTCATACAGTTCGTGGTATGGGCTATAAATTAGAGGTTGAAACTGATGGCTATTAAGTCACGGCCTTTATCACTTACGATGCGTGTTGTGTTGTTTGTTGCTGTAACCGTTATTGCGTGCTTAACTTTAGTTGCCACCTTAATAAATAGTTCGATAAAACATCATTTTTTCCAGCAAGATAGTAGTGAACTGCATGTTATTAATCAATCTATTGAACTAGTTTTAACACAACACTATAAATCAAACCTGAAACTTAAAAATGAATTATCTAACGCTGTAGCGGGTCATCACGGTGTTTACTATCAGGTAAATACCGCAAAAGGAAAGCTGATTTTTCAAAGCTCTGAACGAGATTTTAGTGATTTTGTAATGAGTGCTAAGGCTTCAACTGGCTTTAACCGTAACAATATTGTCTCATGGCAAAATGATACCCACACCTACCGAGCTCTGGTGAGTAATTTCAGCACTGGGCAACAGCAATACAAAATTACTACAGCGATAGACATGAGCTTTCATTTACACTTTCTCAATCAATTTCAGCAAAGCCTTTGGGCCATTATGTTTGGCTCAGCGGTACTCATTTTATTGGTGGCTTGGTTTGCTATACATCAAGGATTAAACCCTTTACGAGGTTTAAGTCAGAAAATACACGATATCCAAACTAATAAAATGGATGTAAGGCTCGATGAAAATAAAGTGCCTATTGAGCTTGTTAATATGGTTCAGTCGTTTAACTCAATGCTCGACAGGCTCCAAGGTGAATTTATTCGCTTATCAAATTTTTCTAGTGATATTGCTCATGAACTACGAACTCCACTCACAAATATAATTACTCAAACACAGGTTGGATTATCTAAAAAAAGGCAGTTGGAAGAGTATCAAGAATTATTGTTTTCTAACTTAGAAGAACTCGAGCGATTAACTAAAATGGTTAGTGATATGCTTTGGCTCGCCAAAACTCAAAACGGGCTAATTAAACCCGTTCAAAACACTCTAAAAAGCCATGATGAAATTGAAGTGTTATTTGAGTATTTTGACGCTTTGGCTGAAGACTCATTGATTGCATTTAATAAAAAGGGTCAAAACCTTTGTTTTTATTGTGACAAATTACACTTTCGCCAATTATTATCAAACTTACTATCCAATGCAATTAGGTACGCCCCAAAAGGCTCATCAATCACTGTAAACAGTGAAATGACCACCGCTGAAAAAATATGCATTTCAGTGATTAATACAGGGGAGAGAATACCTTCTGAGCATTTACCTTATTTATTTGACCGCTTTTATCGACCTGATAAGTCGCGGCAACGACACAGCGACGGAGCTGGTTTAGGGCTTGCAATAGTTAAAGCTCTAGCGCAAGCAAACGGTGGAGATATAGAGGTCAGTTCAAATAATCAAACTACCAGCTTTAAAGTTTATTTAAATTTAGTTAAAAGCTAATTATTAAAACCAATAACTCAATGTTTGCTTGTAGCTCTTTGGCGAAGTTCAGCTAAGTGCCAAAAGCGGACACTCCACATCCTAAATGTCAGCCCCTTATTGTTAGTATTTAGTTTAATACCTCAAAATGACCCAAGCAGTTCTAACTGTTTTATTTGCTAATAGAATACAGGCTCTCTTAATTGTATTAACCACTACAGTTAGAATTAAAATAGGTCTAGTTGTTTATTTGACATTGTACGTGTTCAAGAAGCTAAAATTGGGCTGTATACTTTGAAATATAAAGTCGAGAGAACGTTGGCAGAGAAGTTGGAGAGGTAGCAAAGGCTAGTAATTATAATAAGGCGGATACTTTGTTAAAAACAGCTGAAAGATTAAAAAACTAGGGTAAGAATTTAATTTTGAAGATTAAACTATAGATACATCAATTCATAGGTTGGTAATTAATAAAGCGGCAATTTGTATTTAATATAAACTATACTAGCTTGCATCTTCATGTCTTTCCAAGTATCAAACGCTGTATTATCTTTGACAAAGTAATCCCATTCACTACTAGAAAATAGCTCCTTTTCAGTTGAGTACTTTGCGATTAAGCCACTTGCTAACTTCATGCATTCCAACGTTTTGAAGTAAGAGTGACATTTAATAAAATCTGGAACCATTAAAAAATCTAATGAGGTGCTATATTCGGAAATCTGAAGGTGTACGTCCTCAATTAAGCTATTTAATACCCGAAAATCACTTACCAAATCTAAAGCTCCATTTATGCATAAACCTGCGCATCAGGCACTAATCTCTAGTTAATCCATTATTTCACACATAACACCACCCCAATATGGCATTTTAAATATAATTAAACCTATTGGTAAGGTAAATTAAATTAAATACTAGCGCTTGTAAATCCTGCCTAGTAGCTAAATTTATTTCTTCCTGATTGCTTTGACATATACAACTTGTCATCTGCTATTTGGAATGTGTCAGCATGATCTTCTGAGCTTTTCAACGTTGCTACTCCTCCACTAACACTCAGATGTTTAAATAGTGAGGCACTATTTTCTATATTCAATGCAGCTATATTTTTTATTATATTCTCAGTTACTAATATTGCGCCTTTCAGATCAGTGTATGGCAGAACTACAGCGAATTCTTCACCGCCATAACGAGCAACAAAATCTTGAGGTCTTTTTAAGGTATCTTTAATGGTTTGTGCGACGATTTTTAGTGCGCGATCACCTTCTAAATGGCCATATATGTCATTAAACTGTTTAAACAGATCAATATCGATAACGATAAGAGCGTAATCACTTTTATTTCGCTTGGCATTTAAATCAATCTTCTCGTAGTGAATATCAAAATAACGACGATTATAAATCTCAGTCAAACTATCTAAGAAAACTAATTCCAGCAACCTATCCCTTTGTGCCTTAAGCGTTAAATGCGCTTTAACTCTGTTAAACACGGTTTTATTCGTGAAAGGCTTTCTAATAAAATCAACCCCACCAACTTCCCAGCAAAAATCTTCATGTTCAAAAAAAGAAGTGATAAAAATAACGGGTATATCTTTGAGATGGGGTAAGCTTTTAAGGTGCTTACAAGTTTCAATTCCGTCAATACCGCCCATTTGTATATCTAGTAAAATCAAGTCAGGAGTAGTATTTTGGCAATATGCAATTGCTTCTTCTCCACTCATTGCAACTTGAGTCATAAAGTGCGTGGAAAGTATAGCTTCGAGCAAGTGAATGTTTAGCAGTTGGTCTTCAATAATTAATACATTCATTCTAGATAGATCATCGTCTAGAGTATCATTATTAATATCAGAAAATTCCACTGTACTTAGGTTCAACATTTATTTCCTTTGCAATAAGCGTTCTACAGCAATATTAAGTAAGCTTATTATTTGCATCACTGCTTTATTTGTTTAATTGATTGGCACTTTAATGTAAAAATCAAAATTATGCTAGAATGTGATGATAAATAAAGTTTGGTCATAATTAGTTGACCACTACAATCTAATCTCAGATTCACTTGGAGCATGAGACGAGCTTTTTCATCGTCCCACTACACAGTCCGCTGATCAGATATCCCAATCAAAGATTGTATTTTAATTGTGTTAGAGAAGCTAAATATTGAATGGAGTTAGACCAGAGCATTCATTTAGTATGAAAACCTAATAAGTGGAAATCTCGCTTTTACTGAATAAGCTTTAGCTGAAGATATTCCGCTTTGAGCTTAAAACAGCATATCGCAGAGATTGATAGTCCGCTCCTCGCTCAAACCAGACCATTTTAATTGGCTATACCAGCTCAATAAACGTAATTGCTAATTGAAATATAATGACAAACACACCCAGCAATAACAAATAAGTGCCAAATAGCGTGGCTAAATTGGGTGCTTTTAGCACTGTAAAAAAAAGTGCCTAAACTATAAAAAATACCGCCGGCAAGTAGCCAGTAAAGTGCTTTTACATCAACACTTGAATAAAGCGGATAAACAATAGCCAGTGCAAACCAACCCATGAGTAAGTAGGTGGCGAGTGATATTTTTTTATTACCGTTTTTTACAAATACTTTGTACGCAACGCCCGCCAGTGCCACAGTCCATATAAATGTAAGTGTTGCCCATGACCAAGCACCGGTTAATGAGATTAATAAAAAGGGAGTGTAGGTGCCGGCAATTAATAAGTATATGGCGCAGTGATCGCACTTTTTATAAAAGGCTCTTAAGCGCGGTTGAATACTGGCATGGTACAAAGTGGACGACAAAAACAGTACAAATAGACTGCTGCCATAAATTACAGTACTTACATACGCTTTAGTGCTGGTGGCTTGGCTAAATAAATCCCACATAACAAATGCGGCAAATACAATACCAAGTGCATGGCTAATTACGTTTAGTTGTTCTTCTTTTTTAGAATAGGGCGCTTCTAACGACATAACAGATCCTACCACTATTTGAATGAATTTTAGTGTACAAGTGTACGCTGAGTTTTTCAATATTATAATTTTTATATGAATACAATAATTTATTGTTTTTCATAAAGTTGAAACATCAATTTAACCAACGCGTAATTAATAAGACGTAAAAAAGTCGTAATAGTTCGTTAGATTACTGGTAATTCCTAAAAACAATTAACCGGACGAACAGTGAAAAACATGAAAAATAAATTAACAACACGGCCTTTTCTTAAACTTACTAAATTGTCTGTGGCGATGATTTGCGTTACATCAACAAATAGTTTTGCAGATCAAACCATAAATAAAGAACTTGATGAAATCGTGGTTGTTGCTCAAAAGCGTGCGCAATCAATACAAGATGTGCCCGTAACAATAAGCGCCTACGATGGCGACTTTTTAGAAAGCTTGGGTATAGGTGAACTAGATACTTTATCTGAAATAACACCAGGGCTTGTTATTCAAGAGCAAAGCCCTAACAACCCGGGCTTTGTAATTCGTGGTATTACGTCTGATAGTGGGTCGTCTCAATCATCCCCTCGTGTGTCTATTTATTATAACGGAGCAGATGTATCACGCTCTCGTGGCTCATACTTTGAGCTTTTTGATGTAGAGGGGATTGAAGTTGTTAAGGGACCACAAGCGACACTGTTTGGAACAGCAGCTTCTGTAGGTGCTATTAGTGTAGCAACACGTAAACCAGAAAAAGATTTTTCGGCTCAATTAAAAGCATCCGTTGGTAATTACTCGGCCAAAGGTGCTAGTGGCTTTGTAACGGGTGGCAATGATTTATTGCAAGGCCGTGTTGCTTTTACTTATCGTGAACGTGATGGGTTTATAAAAAATATTGCAGGAGATAGTAACTCCCAAAATCCGGCTGGGTTTAAGCAAGATGATATGCATGCTATTGAGCGTTTTTCTTATCGTCCGTCTTTACGTATTACACCTAGTGACGATGTAACGATTGATTTGGTGTATACGTATGAAAAAAATGATGACTCGGGTACATCTTTTAAAAATGGGCTTTATGCACCAACCGGTGGTGATATAAGTCCATATAGCTTTGTTGAAATGCCAGGTAGTCCGTATGCAGAGTCTGTGTTTGGAAAAAAAGACTTAGGTGTGGATCGCACAGTTAACGATTTAAATTTGACTGTAAATTGGGATGTAAGTAACGATTTAACAATCACCTCAATTACTGCAGGGCGTAACTTTGACTCTTTAGAAGTGTTTGATGCTGATGGTACGCAAGCATGGTTTTTAGAATTTGCAGAAGCTGCTGAGGGCGATCAATTTAGCCAAGAATTACGCGCTGTTTATACGCAAAATAAGTTTACTAGTATTTTTGGTGTGAGTTACTTTGAAGAAGATGGTAGCCAGCGTATTCCATTTAGTACAGAGGAGTCTATATTTTTAAATTGCTTAGGCGTATTGGGTTCAGGTGTTCCTTGTATTAATAATGATGGTAGCGTTAATATTTTAACGCCAGCATTAACAGGTGGTGTAGTAAACGAGTTGCCATATTCACTAGAGTTTACAAACTATGGTGAAAACAAAGCGTACTCAGCGTTTGCTGATGTAACTTATGCTGCAACTGAGGCACTAGAGTTAACAGCGGGTCTTCGTTATATAAAAGAAGAAAAGCGTAGTGGTTATAGCTCTGCAGCACCCAATAGTGTTTTAACACAAGCGCCATTGTTTACGGTTGATACAAATGGTGAAACATTCTATGGCGATGCTGATTATGATGATTGGCTGCCACGTTTTAATGCGCTTTATATAATAAACCCTACTACAAATATGTATGCGACTGTTTCAAAAGGGCGTCGTTCGGAAGTGCTTGAAGTAAGTTCGGCTAACGATGAACAAGGGAATGTCGAAGCTTCTATATCAGAAGTCCCAGCGGAAATTATTTGGAACTACGAAACCGGTATTAAAGGCAAAGCGCTTGACGGGCGTTTAGATTACTCTGTCGCTGTATTTTATCAAGATTACTCTAACTTTCAGGTTACGTTACAGGATGATGAAGGCGTTGCGTTTTCTGCAGATGCGGGCTCTGCCACTAATGTTGGCGCAGAGGCTGAAGTAAGGGCGTTAATTAATAATGAGTTTGAGGTATTTGCCAATACGGCTTACCTTGATGCTGAAATAGATGATGATAGTAATAACGGTAACCTCGCAGGCAATAAATTTAGACTACAACCAGAGTGGACGTTTAGTACGGGGCTGTTTTATTCAACAGAATTGTCGAACTCACTTAATTTAACGAGCTCTTTAATATATAGCTACCGCTCTGAAGTGTTTTTTGAGCCAGCAAATGCGCCAATATCAGGCTTAGATATTAGCCAACCAGCGCTTGGATTAGTCAGTGCGCGCTTAGGTATCGCAAATGGTGATGATTGGGCTGTTAGTGTATTTGCTAGTAACTTATTAGATAAAGAGTATTTAGTTGATGCAGGTAATACTGGAGGGGGATTTGGCAACCCAACATTTGTTGCAGGGGCACCTCGCTTTGTTGGTATTGAGTTAACTCTCGGGTTTGGTGGACAATAATACATTTAACTACTTGATATTTTAATTGAGCCACTGCAAAGTGGCTTTTTTATGTGATCACGTTAAAGTGAATTTATATTAGGTAAAAATGAAACAAGATCTAAAAGCTGCTTTACTTACCGCCATTGTTTATCCTGGAGCGGGGCATTTTTCTTTAAAAAAACACCTTATAGGCGCTATTTTTGCGGGTGTATTTTCTGTTCTTTTAATTTTAACCCTACAAGATATATTTGCGATTGCACAGTGTACTGCAAATGAAATTGTACACGGAAAAATCCCCATGTCGGTTACGGCCATTTTAAAAGCCGCGCAACAACCATCTGACGCCTGCGCTAAACTCGCTGAATATAAGTATTTACCTTTAATGATTATAATTTGGGTGCTGAGCATGATGGATGCATACCGTTTGGGCAGAAAAGCGCTGCCTACTAAAAAATAAGCCACTTAATTAGAACTCGGTTTGGTTGGCTTATTAATTTTCTTTCCGCATATTTATCCCTGATATTTAGCTATTATTGATGGCGGTAATAATTATTATTACCGCCTTTTCATTTTTATACATATTTTTTGTAACCGAGATTTTTTGCCTGCATCATGTAAATGTCGTGTAAATTCCTGTATATACCCAGTAAAATCCTCAAACCTCGTTAAATTGCTCACTTGTTGATATTTAGTTAATTAAATTCCTTCTCCTTGTACCTTTTTATTCATTTAATGTTAATAAATAAATGGTACTTTCTGCTCGCCAAATTAACTTTATTTAACTATTAAGTATTGGTTTGCTATCAATTTATTACGTCAAGCAATGACGACTGATAATTTCAATTTAAGGAAATACGATGAATAACAGTTCAAATAATCACAAAAGAAAGGATTTTAAAGTGGCGAGCTTATCGTTAGCTTTATTATTAGGATGCTCAACAATGGCCAATGCCGCTGTTGAAAAGTTAACGGTGAGTGGGAATCAAATTCTTGCGGGCGGAGAAAACACAAGCTTTGCAGGACCTAGCCTATTTTGGAGTAACACGGGTTGGGGCGCTGAAAAGTTTTATACAGCAGAAACAGTAGCAAAGGCAAAAACTGAATTTAATGCAACATTAATTCGTGCAGCTATTGGTCATGGTACGAGTACTGGTGGTAGTTTGAACTTTGATTGGGAGGGCAATATGAGCCGTCTTGATACTGTTGTAAACGCAGCTATTAGCGAAGATATGTACGTTATTATTGATTTTCATAGCCATGAAGCACATACCGATCAAGCAACTGCAGTTCGCTTTTTTGAAGACGTAGCTACCAAATATGGGCAGTACGACAATGTTATTTATGAAATTTATAACGAGCCGTTACAAATTTCGTGGGTTAACGATATTAAGCCTTACGCAGAAACAGTTATTGATAAAATTAGAGCAATCGATCCTGATAACTTAATTGTGGTTGGAACGCCTACGTGGTCGCAAGATGTTGATGTGGCATCACAAAACCCAATTGATCGTGCCAATATTGCTTACACTCTGCATTTTTATGCTGGCACGCATGGTCAATCGTATCGAAATAAAGCACAAACAGCACTCGATAACGGCATTGCACTATTCGCCACAGAGTGGGGAACAGTTAATGCTGATGGTAATGGTGGTGTTAATATCAATGAAACCGATGCATGGATGGCACTTTTTAAAACAAACAATATTAGCCACGCTAACTGGGCTTTAAACGATAAAAACGAAGGTGCTTCGTTATTTACTCCAGGCGGTAGTTGGAATTCACTAACATCGTCAGGCTCTAAAGTTAAAGAGATCATTCAAGGTTGGGGTGGTGGTAGTAGCAATGTTGATTTAGATAGCGACGGGGATGGCGTAAGTGACAGCCTTGATCAGTGCGATAATACTCCCGCAGGTACAACGGTTGATAGTATTGGCTGCGCGGTAACCGATAGCGATGCCGATGGTATAAGCGATAATGTTGATCAATGTCCTAATACACCAGTAGGTGAAGCTGTTAATAATGTAGGTTGCGTTGTCGAAGTAGTTGAGCCACAAAGCGATGCGGATAACGATGGTGTGAATGATGATATTGATCAGTGCCCAGATACACCCGCTGGTACAAGTGTTGATACAAATGGATGCAGTGTTGTAAGTTCAACAGATTGTAACGGTATTAATGCATACCCTAATTGGGTGAACAAAGATTACTCAGGTGGTCCGTTTACTCACAATAACACCGACGATAAAATGCAATATCAAGGTAATGCATACAGCGCAAATTGGTATACAAACAGCCTTCCAGGAAGTGATGCTTCGTGGACGCTTATCTATAGCTGTAATTAAACGCGTTTAATAAAATATGAGAAGAAGGTAAATAATACATTTACCTTCTTTTTAAAAGTATTAGCCTTTATAAACACTTTGGTGTTGAGCAGCAATGTTGTAGCTTGGGGAGTTTATGTTATCTATATAGCGCCAATCGGTTGTGATTTGTTCTTTAGTAATAGTCAGTAGCATATACCCACGGTGTGATAAGTCACAATAGTTTAAGTCGTTTATTAACAATGAAAGCGAGTCAGCCATCTGCTTTGCTTGTGCTGTATTAAGCGCTAAATAATGCTCCATACCCGGGGATGTAACACCAGGTGTTGCAAACTCTACTCCTACGCTTTCGCCTTGTGCATTTTTTAATGTGCCATGCCACGCATTGTGCGTATCACCTGCAACCACTACTAACTTTTTATTTAATGCGGTAACGCTTTTGTATAATGCTTCGCGCTCGCTTGGGTAACCATCCCACGCATCTAAATTATAAGGCATTAAAGTATTTACGCGTGCGAGTTGCGCGGGTGTTACCGCTTTATTAGCTAACACGGCTTTTTTAATGGCAACAAGCTCTTTTAACACCTGAGGTATTTTAGTGCGATCGGATTGCGAGAATATTTCAGTAGGTAGCCACATTTTAGTCATCAATACTTGCTGGCCCAATACTTGCCATTTTGCATTTGATTTAGTTATTGCACTGGTGAGCCAGTTTAGTTGTGTGTTACCTAGTAACTGCCTATTTGGATTATTTAAATCACTGACAAAGCGCGCAACATCCATTTGTTTGGTCTTTAGGTTTTTATAGTCGCTGTAAGCGAGTTGTTTATCGCGTGCTATTACGCGCGTATCTAGCATGTGCAAGCTTATTAAATTACCAAAATCGAAGGTGCGATATATTTGCGGGCTTTGTTCGCCCATAGGCGGTCTAATTGGCAGCCATTCGTAATAGGCTTGAATAGCTGCTGCACGGCGCTTAAAAAAGTCACCTTCATCAGGGGTATGATTTTCAGCACCACTTTTATAGGTATCGTTGGTAACTTCGTGATCATCCCATATTGCGATAAAAGGCGCTGCAGCGTGAAGTGCTTGTAAGCCTTTGTCTGTTCTGTAAATAGCATAGCGCTTACGATAGTCGCTAAGGGTAATAATTTCACCGCTGTTATCGGCTGCTAATTGGCGGCCAATGTTTTCAGCATTTTCGGTAGCGTATCCGCCCATTGGGTATTCGTAAATGTAATCTCCCAAATGCAGGACCACATCTAAATCTTTTTGCTTAGCGGCATCAGTGTAGGCATTAAAGTACCCAGCAGGGTAGTTTGAGCACGACACAACAGCCATTTTAATTTGTTCAACATTGTTTATTGGTAGTGTTTTAGCCCGGCCAATTGGGCTTTGTGTATTCACACCCATAAAACGATAAAAGTACTCTGTGTTTGGAGCAAGTTCTTGCACATCTATTTTTATTGTAAAGTCTCGGCTTTTATCTGTTTGTTCGCGCCCGCTGCGAATGATGTTTTTAAATTGAGAATCACTTGCCAGTTCCCAAGCAACAGTAACTTCAAAATTTGATTGAGAAGTGGTTGCACGTGTCCAAATTATTAAAGCATGACTAAGCGGGTCGCCACTCGCTACACCGTGTTTAAATTCAATAGCCGATAGAGGTTTGTTTATTAATGTTTGAGCACAACCTGTAATGGCACTCGATACAGCGACGGTAAATATGCTTGCTGCTGAGGTTTTTAAAAAATTTCGACGTGATGAAAGAGTCATACTGCACTTTTTAAATTATTTATAGTGGTGCGTATTTTAACGATTAAATATGACGTTTTTATAAACGCTAAATGTATTTACTGTGACGGTATTAATACCTTTAAACCCTTTTATTTATTAACTAAAAAGTAGTCAAAAAATTAAATTTAATGGTTAAATTAACGAGAGATGAATTTTCTAAATTAAAGTAATGCGTGTAAAGTTGTTTAATTACAATTGGTTAAGGTTTATTTTTATGTTGGCACAACCCTTGAGTATATAACTACGTCTAAACAATACACAAACAAGGAATACCATTATGAAACATTCAATTAAAATCGCTATGGCAAGTTTATTATTATTAGGTTCTGCGCAAGTACACGCAACAGAGGTGGACCTAGATGTAACTGATATATTAACTCAAAGTGTAGCAAGCTATGTTAAGCAAACCACAATCGAGCTTGAAAAATCACTAAAGGAAACGCTTTATTTTGATGCTAAAACTGTTTTAGAGGGTTTATTAGATGAGCCCGTTTTAACAGATAGCACAACGCTTAAAAATACTGATACTAGTATAAAAAACGTAAAATAAATCATTTAAAGGATTAAAACGATGAGCAGTGAACTTGGATTATTTGCATTAATGTTAGCACCCGTAGTCAGTATGATTAGCGCTTATTACTCGGTTCAAGTGTTTAAAGCTATGGGAGGTTGGTTTAATCTTTAGCCAATTATATAGCTGGTAATTAATTCGATTCATACAAAGCTGATCGACTTAGCAAAAGCGCACGTAAATAAAGGCAGAGTGTTTGAAATAAGTAGACTTTATGAAACGTGCGATTTTTCCATTACCCATTTTTATGTTACCTGAAGGTTATACGCGATTACGCATATTTGAGCCTCGCTACTTAAATATGGTTAAAACCGCATTAAAAAATAATACAGGGTTTGTGCTTTGTACTTTTGAGCATGACACGCCTTTTAATATAAGCGCGCAAGGTTGCCTTGTTGATATTATTGATTTTGACCAAGACGATAACGATGTATTATTAATTGATGTATTTGCATCGCAAAATGTGCAAATTAATGATGTTTATCAAGACGAAGACGAATTACGTCATGGCTTGGTATCGCCTTGTAATACGCCGTATTGGTACAAAGATTCTAACAATCAAATTGGTGAACATTACCTACTACACGACGCGCTTAAAAACGTGTTTCAAGGTAATCCGGAACTTAATTTGTTGTACAAGAAAACTCATTTTGACAAGCTTCCATGGATTGCAGCACGTTGGCTTGAACTCCTACCTGTTTCTATTGAGAAAAAACAGCAACTTGCGTTTGAAACGAATTTTGATAACTTACTGAATTTCCTCCATACTGTGATTAATAACGAATTTGCCTAAATTTTATGATCCTAAATTAATTATTGCCCGTATTACTTAATACAAAAGCAATAACGGGATAAATTATTATGGTAAGTCAACAACAGTCACCACGTTGTGAACCTAATACAGGTAAGTACACTGCCATGCCAGAAACGCCGAGTAAAGAGCTCATGCAAGCGCTTATAGATGTTGCGCAATCACGCGATAAAAAAGCGTTTTCATATTTATTTGAATACTTTGCGCCAAAAATTAAACGCTTTGGAATTAAGCAGTTTGGTGTTGAAGCCCAAGCCATGGAGCTTGTGCAAGAGACGTTAACATCTGTTTGGCGTAAAGCACATTTGTATCATAGTGAAAAAGGCGCTGCGACTACGTGGGTTTATACCGTTATGCGTAACGCTTCGTTCGATATGCTTCGTAAAATGAAAAGTAATAAAGAAGAAAATATAAGCGAAGATATTTGGCCGTTATTAAACGACTCACAAGATACGCATCACGAATACAGTGATCATTTAGAAGATAAACAAATTAAGCGTTATTTAGACAAATTACCAATTGCTCAACGCGAAGTGGTAAGAGGCGTTTATTTTCAAGATATGTCGCAAGAGCAACTTGCACATCAACTTAATATTCCAGTAGGCACGGTAAAATCACGGTTACGTTTGGCCTTGCAAAAATTACGTAATGAAATGGGAGATCAGCATGATTAAACATCACCCGAGTGAAACTTTACTGACACAGTATTGCGATGCATCACTTGCTACATCATTGAGTTTAGCCGTTTCTATTCACGTAGACATGTGCCCTGTGTGCCAAGCTAAAGTAGCTAAAATTGAAGTAAGTAATGCAAATGCACTATTTAGTGAAGAGCCTGGTCAATTTGAGAAACCTCAAACTGAGAAATCTGATTTACTTGAAGAATTTGAACTAAACGTACTTGATATGATCATGTCTGATGATTCTATCGATGAAGTTTACGAAGTAGAGCCTGTATCTATTAAAGTGAATGATCATGACTACCAACTTCCACGTGCTTTAACACGTATTTGTCACAGTAAATTTACCCAAGTGGGTAAGCTTGCGAGATCTCGCATTGCACTTGATGATGGTGCGCTGCGTTCTAGCTTGCTACATATTGATGCTGGTGGCGAAATTCCTGAGCATACACATACCGGATTTGAAGTTACTTTACTACTAGACGGTGAGTTTAGTGATGAAGATGGTAATTACGTACCAGGCGACTTTATTTGGCAAGATGGTAGTCATCAACATACACCTTTAACGAAAGATGGATGTTTATGCTTTACAGTTGTCAGTAGTGCGCTACATTTTAATAAGGGCTTCAGCAAGTTACTAAATCCAATAGGTAATTTGATTTACTAAGAGAATATATGCACACAGATATAATAAAAATAGGTATAAGCGCCTGCTTAGCAGGCGAAAAAGTTAGATTTGACACAGGACATAAAAAGTCAAATTTTTGTATGGATGAGCTAGGTAAACATGTTGAATACACACGGTTTTGTCCGGAAGTAGCTGTTGGTTTACCGATACCTCGTCCAACTATTCGCCAAGTTAAAGTGGGCGATACTATTAAAGTATGCCGCCCAGATGGCACTGGCGAAGTAGGCCAACAACTTACTGAATATGGTAAAAAAGTTGCAACTGAACAAGCTAAAGAATTAAGCGGATTTGTATTTTGTGCAAAAAGCCCAAGCTGCGGCATGGAGCGCATTAAAATATACAACGAAGCAGGCACGGGTAATACCTCTGAAGGCGTTGGTTTTTTTGCTGAGCAAATAATGAAGCACAACCCATTATTGCCATGTGAAGAAAACGGACGTTTAAACGACATGCATTTACGTGAAAACTTTGTAATGAGAATTTACGTATTTAAAAACTGGCAAAAGTTAGTACAAGAGCCGCTTACGGTTCATAAGCTTACTCAATTTCACTCTCAGTATAAGTACTTGTTGATGGCTCATAACTATCAAGCTTATCGTGATTTGGGTAACCTGCTGGGAACTTATGTAGGTGATGATATAAATGCAGTTGCTGATGAATATATTCTAGGTTTGATGACGGGTCTTAAAAAGCCAGCTTCTCGCAGAAATAACTGCAACACGCTAATGCATTTACAAGGTTACTTTAAAACTGATTTATCGAAGGTTGAAAAACAAGAACTTCGTGATGCGATAGATGAATACCGCGAAGGTTTGGTGCCATTGTATGTACCACTTACCTTGTTAAAACATCATTTGAAGGTTCACCCAAATGAGTACCTTGAAAAACAAGTGTTTTTTAACCCTTACCCTCACGATTTAAAACTACGATTTGGTATTTAATGGATACATTATTTTGGTTTAGGCGCGATTTGCGCCTTTTTTCTAACGAAGCGTTAATTCAAGCGCTAAACAATGGCGCTAAACACGCCATTTTTTTTGTGTCTGAAAAACAGTGGCAACAACACCAAACTGCGCCTATTCAGATTGACTTACTCAAGCGCCGAGTTACTTATCTTCAATCTCAGCTTGCTGATTACGGCATTACTTTACATGTTATTGAAGCGCCTAGCTTTTCTGATTGTACGCGTGAGCTTATTGATTTTTGTAAAGCAAACGATGTAAAACACGTAATTGCTAATACAGAATATGAGCTTAATGAAGTAAACCGCGATAAAGCAATTTTGCACGAATGCGATGAGCTTTCAATTACTTTTACTTTGTACGAAGGTGATTTAATTGCACCTGTTGGAACGGTTAAAAATCAAAGTAATGAAATGTATAAAGTGTTTACTCCATTTAAGCGAGCATGGTTAAAGCAGTATCAAGATACACACTTTAGTTTGCCACAATGGCCTTTAACTTCTGACCCTATTGAGTTTGACGAGAGTGATTTACTAAAAAGTGATGGATGCTCAGATAAGTGGCCGGTTGACGACGAAACACTATCTACCGTGGTCGATAACTTTATATGTGACAAACTTACAAGCTACGACGATCAGCGTGATATACCCAGCGTAAAAGGCACGTCAGGTTTAAGCCCGTATTTAGCACTTGGTATTGTAAGCACAAAACAGCTTCTTGTTAATATTCAGCAGCGTTATCCTGATATTTTAACTACGTCAAAAAGTAAAACGTTTACGTGGATTAACGAGCTTGTTTGGCGCGAATTTTACAGGCATTTAATTGCTGAATTTCCGAAGCTTTCGCGCGGTGATAACTTTAACGAAAAGTACAACGCCGTAGTCTGGCGTAAAAGCGAAAATGAATTTACAGCATGGTGTGAAGGGCGTACAGGTTACCCGTTAGTAGATGCTGCAATGCTACAACTAAAGCAAACCGGTTGGATGCACAATCGTTTACGTATGGTTGTTGCGAGCTTTTTAACTAAGCATTTATTAATAGACTGGCGCGAAGGTGAGCGCTTTTTTATGCAGCACCTAATTGATGGCGATTTAGCCTCAAATAATGGTGGCTGGCAGTGGGCTGCAAGTACCGGGTGTGATGCTCAGCCTTACTTTAGAGTTTTTAACCCTATCAGACAAAGCGAGCGCTTTGATCCAACTGGCAAGTTTATCCGTAAGTATTTGCCAGAGCTTGAAAACGTGCCAGATAAACACATTCATTTTCCACACACTTATTTAGCCGCAATAGGTAAAGATAAGGAATGTTACTGGCCAGCAATAGTTGATCATAAAGCGGCACGAGAACGTGCACTTGCTGCATTTAAGGTGTGATATGGATAACCAGTTACCAGTAGATAAATTTGTTGAAATATACCAACAGCTTGATAGCACTAATCTTGATTTATTGAGTGATATTTACTGTGACAACATACAGTTTATAGACCCGATGCATGAAATTAATGGCATTGTAGAATTGCGCAGGTACTTTGCTAACTTATATAGCAATGTTAAGCATTGTCAGTTTGATATTAGCGATTCGTTTAATAGTGGAAACAATGCTTTTATTTATTGGACTATGCACTATGCACATCCAAAGCTTTCATCAGGTAAAACTATTTCGGTAGAAGGTCATAGCAAGCTTATTTTTGAAAATGGCAAAATTATCAAGCACAGAGACTACTTTAATGTGGGCGAGTTGCTGTACAAACATATTCCTTTACTTGGTAGTGTTATAAAGCTAATTGATAAAAGGGCAGGTTAATTATGATCACACTTATAACGGGTGCTACTTCTGGTATTGGTGAGCAGTTAGCAATTAAATATGCGCAGTTGGGAGACACTGTTATAGCTTGTGGCCGTAATAGTGAAAAGCTCGCTGAGCTTGCTAAATACGACAATATTCAAGCATGCAAATTTGATGCAACTAATCTACAAGACATTAAAGAGTCGACAGTTGGCTTTCCTCATTTTGACCGTGTTATTTTAAACGCGGGTAACTGTGAATATATAGATGACGCGCGAAATTTTGATAGTGCATTGTTTGAGCGTGTAATAAACGTAAATTTACTCTCTATGGGGTATTGCCTTGAGGCGCTACTTCCTAAAATAAATTCAGGTGGTCAGCTTGTTTTAGTCAGCTCAAGTGTTACCTACCTTGCGCTACCTCGTTCAGAAGCTTATGGTGCATCAAAAGCGGGTGTAAGTTACTTAGCAAAAAGCTTAGCTGTTGATTTAGATGATGTTGATGTGACTTTAGTTCACCCTGGCTTTGTGAAAACTCCGCTTACTAATAAAAATGATTTCCCGATGCCTATGGCCGTTACTGCTGAAAAAGCCGCAGATTATATGATTAAGGGAATACATAAGCGCCGAAAAGATGTTCACTTTCCGTACCGTTTTACACTTATATTAAAAGCATTACGTATTTTACCACTCCCAATTTGGCTTAAAATCGCAAAAGGATTAGCCCGTTGAAAAAAATAGCAATAATAGGAACTGGTGTATCTGGTTTAACATGTGGGCATTTGCTTCATAAACATTACGATGTAACCGTATTTGAAAAAAATGATTATATAGGTGGTCACACTGCAACGGTTGATGTTGATGTGTGCGGCATAAAATACGCAATAGATACTGGCTTTATTGTATTTAATGACAGAACATACCCATATTTTGAAAAGTTACTATCGCGTATTGGTGTAGATAAACAAACAACGCAAATGAGCTTTAGTGTTCATAACGAAGCCACTGGCTTTGAATACAATGGCCATACGTTTACAAGCCTGTTTGCACAGCGTCGTAATATTTTTAGACCTAAGTTTTGGCGATTATTGTACGACATTGTTAGGTTTAATAAGCTATGTAAAGCATTACATGAAAAAGATGATTACCAATCTGATCAATCATTAGGGCAACTGCTTAGTGACAATCACTTTAATGACTTTTTTAAATACCATTATATCCTTCCGATGGGCGCGGCTATTTGGTCTACCAGTATTAAAGAAATGGAAAATGTAGGCGTAGAGTTTTTTGTTAAGTTCTTCTTTAATCATGGCCTTTTAGATGTAACAAACAGACCACAGTGGTATGTAGTACCAGGTGGCTCTCGTCAGTATATTAAGCCACTGATCAGAGGTTTTGCTGATAAAATTAAGCTTAATACAGATATTAAATCTGTTACGCGTCAAAATGATGAAGTAACAATAGAGTTTGCCAGTGGTGAGCAAAGTAAGTTTGATAAAGTAATATTTGCTTGTCATTCAGATCAGGCGCTTGCACTACTTGGTGATGCGACTGAGCAAGAAAAGTCAGTATTGGGTGCAATAGCTTACACTGAGAATTCAGTTGTGCTGCACACCGATACAAATCTTTTACCAGATAGAAAAGCGGCATGGGCAAGTTGGAACTACCTACTTAATAACAACACTGATAAAGCAGCTGTTGTTACTTACCAAATGAATATTTTGCAAGGTATACAATCGGATACACAGTTTTGTGTAACGCTTAATCACCTTGAAGGAATAAGCCAAAGTAAAATTTTGCGCGAGTTTACTTATCATCACCCTGTATTTAACCAAGAGTCAATTGCTGCTCAAAAGCTTAAACACAGTATTGATGGACAAAACAATAGTTATTTTTGTGGTGCTTATTGGTACAATGGTTTTCATGAAGATGGCGTACACAGTGGTGTAGATGTAGCCAAGCAACTTGGGGTCGAATTTGACTAGTGCAGTGTATTTAGGCGATGTAAAACATCGCCGTTTTGCTGTTAAAGAACATCGTTTTAGTTACCCTTTGTATATGATGTGGGTAGATTTAAATAATCCTCAACAACTAAATGGTGTGCATAAGCACATAGGTACGTCAGGCTTAAAAGCGTTAAAATTTAATGAAGCTGATTATCTTAAAGATACCTCAGAACTTGCTAAACGACCTCTTATTGAGCGTGCGCATGATCAACTTGCCAATTTAGGTATTACTGAAACCTTTTCTCATATTTACATGCTAGGGCAGCTTCGTTGTTTTGGTGTGTATTTTAGCCCTGTTAATTTTTACTTTTTTGGCCACAACGACACCCGTTTTAAGTACATGATAGCTGAAGTGAGTAATACACCATGGAACGAACGTCATTATTATTTAGTCCCTTTAGAAAAAAAAGTGAACTTTAAGAAGGTTTTTTCCGTATCACCTTTTATGAATCTGGATATGAACTATCATTGGCATGTTAAACAATCGCCTGATAAAACATTGATACACATTGAAAATAAGCGAAATGAAGAGTTATTATTTGATGCAACACTTCGCTTGAAACGTAAAGAACTCACTAACGAAGAGATTAATAAGTTGTTTAAACGTTTTCCGGCCATGACATGGTCTATTTTCAAAGGTATTTATTATCAAGCATTAAAGTTGTTTATAAAGCGAGTGCCTTTTTTAGGTCACTCAGGTAAGCCATAAAGCACATAGGTAGTCAGGACAATTAATAGGTATTTTAATGGATAAAGTGTCGAGCTTAAATTGCGAACAAAGCACTAGTTGGTTAACTAATATATATAAAAAATTAGTGACTAAAGCCTTTTCGTCAATTGAAACAGGTCAAGTTGTTTTAATTGAAGGAAATGAGCGTACAGTTTTTGGTGATGTATCGTCTGCGTTAAAAGCAACAGTAACAGTTAATGATAAAGCTATGTATAAAGCGTTTGCGTTATCTGGGAGCGTTGGCGCTGGTGAAGCGTATATTTTGGGACATTGGTCTTGTGACAACTTAACTTCATTCATTGAGATATTTGCTATAAACGAAAAGCAACTCGATGAGTTTGAAAAAAAATTCGCATTTTTTAGTAATATCGCACACCGATTTAATCACATAAAAAACAAAAATTCAGAATCGGGTTCTAAGAAAAATATTGTTGCTCATTACGACTTAGGTAATGATTTGTACGAATCATTTTTAAGTAAAGAAATGCTTTATTCAAGTGCTGTGTATCCTACAAAAGAAGCGACACTTGAAGAGGCTCAACAATACAAGCTTAAACGCATTTGTGAGCAAGTTGAGCTTCAAAAAAATGATTCAGTAATTGAAATTGGTACAGGGTGGGGGGCATTTGCTATATATGCAGCCACACATTACGATTGCCATGTAACAACAACAACCATATCTGATGAGCAACATGATTATGTAGCTAACAAGATTGTTGAGCTTGGTCTTGAAAGTAAAATAACATTACTTAAGCTCGACTACAGACTACTAAAAGGTAAATACGACAAGCTTGTTTCTATTGAAATGATAGAAGCGGTTGGTCATGATTATTTGCCGAGCTTTTTCACTCAGTGTGGTGAGCTCCTAAAAGACGATGGTGCCATGCTTATTCAAGCAATTACTATTGGCGATCAGCGTTATAAGCATTATTTAAAAAACTCTGACTTTATCCAGCAGTATATTTTTCCGGGCGGATGTTTACCATCGCTTAACGAAATGAGTGAGCAGATTAAAAATAATACCGATATGGTTATTCATACTGTTAATGATATTGGTGCTCACTACGCAAGAACATTAGCAGACTGGCGAACTCGTTTTATAAAAAGTTGGCCTGATTTAGACCGCTCTAAATTTGATGAACGCTTTTATCGTTTATGGTTATTTTATTTTGCTTATTGTGAAGGTGCGTTTAGAGCCAGAGCAACAAGTACGGTACATTTAATGGCGCGTAAACCTCGTTTTACTAGTGATAACGATGATATTGCGTTCGGTTACTAATTTTGTTTTATTTCAAGCAGTGTGGTTTTTATCACTGCTGCTTGAAGCCAATTCGCTACTTTTTAGTGGCTTGATTATTGTTTTAATGTTTTGTTTGTCAAAGCAGAAAAAACAAGACTCCTTACTGTTAATTAAAGCCCTACCTTTAGCACTATTGTTAGAATTTATAGCGGTAAAGTTAGGCTTGTTAGAATTTAAAGTTTATCCCTTCCCTCTATGGCTCGTCTTTTTATGGGCTGCATTATTACTTTCTTTGAATACCTCTATGGTTTTTTTGAGTAAATTAAAGCTTTGGCAGGCCTTTTTGGTATGTATGGCATTTGCACCAGCAAGTTATTGGGCTGGTGCGCGCTTTGAAGTAATAAGTTTAGGTTTACCTTTATGGCAATTCTGGCTCGTTTACGGGGCGCTTTGGTCTACAGTGTTTACTGTTATTCTTTTTATAAACCAAAAAATCAAGTTATTCATCAATCGCTGATCTTCCACAATTTCTATTTCGTAACATTACCCATTGACTCAAAGGGAGCTTATTTTGAAATTTTTACTAAAGGCAGTTACTTTTTATTTGCTTACAACTTCAATTGTTTTAGCTAACACACAATTTAATAAAGTAGGCGAAGCACGAATGGAGTATTTATTTTGGGATGTATATGACGCCGTGCTATTTACCCCTTCAGGTAATTACAGCGCAGGAACACATCCTGTTAAGTTTAAGCTTACCTATTTACGTGACTTTGACGCTAAAGAAATAGTAAAAGCAACAAATGAGCAGTGGCAACATCTTGGAAAAGCAGGGCTGGCAGATAAATACGACCGTAAATTGTTGTCTATTTGGCCTGATATAAAAAAGGGTGACTCACTAACATTGGTGACAAATGAGCAAGGTATGAGCACTTTTTATCATAATGATGAAAAAATGGGTGAAATTGATGAACCTCAATTTTCGAGTGACTTTTTAGCTATTTGGCTTGATGAAAAAACCTCTGAGCCAAAACTACGAAAGCAATTATTAGGGAATTAATATGAACATATTAAACACGTTAAAAGCAGCTGTTATGAGCCTATCGGCTCTATTTTTAATTAGCTGTTCGGCACCAAATGTTGAACATTATAAAAATACATCGCCAAATTTCGACTTTAAAACGTTTTTTAGCGGAAATTTGAAAGCCTATGGTGTTGTACAAGACTTTAAAGGCGAATTGACCCGAAAGCTTGTCGTAGATATGAATGCGACTTGGGACGGTAACCAGGGCGTTATTGAAGAAGACTTTATTTATGATGATGGCGAAACCCAAAAGCGAATCTGGAAAATAACGTTAAATGAAGACAATAGTTTAACGGGGACAGCAGCTGATGTTATAGGTACAGCAAAAGGCAAAAGTGACGGCAGCGTATTTCATTGGAATTATGATGTAGAGCTTCCATACGATGGCAGTACTTTAGAAGTGAATTTTGACGATTGGATGTACTTGGTTACACAATCGCGCTTGATAAACCGCACATCTATTGTTAAGTTTGGAATCGAGGTCGGGGAAGTGACCTTAGTTATCGAAAAAATATAGCTTATTTGCCCAGTTGCTTAACTTGCGCCAAAATTGTACTCAAATTAAGTCTTTGTTAACCCAACACGCTGTATTCTACCGAGAATTATTTAAATTTTACTCATTTTTTAAGAATTTAAGCAAAAAATGCAATTTGCTGTTGCTAACTCTTTAAAAATGCATAAAGATAGGTTTTGCGAAGGCAAAATAATAACGAATAGGAATCTAACAATGAATAAAGCTCAATTAGTTGAAAAAATTGCTACTGATGCAGAAATCTCTAAAGCCGCTGCTACTCGTGCTCTTGACGCGTTTACAGGTGCTGTAACTTCTTCTTTAAAAGAAGGTGATTCAGTAGCATTAGTTGGTTTTGGTACTTTCTCAGTAAAAGAACGTGCAGCTCGCACTGGCCGTAACCCACAAACGGGTGCTGAGATCCAAATCGCAGCGGCAACTATCCCAAGCTTTAAAGCAGGTAAAGGTCTTAAAGACCAAGTAAACCCTTAATAGGTTTAACGAATTAAAATAAAAAAAGAGCTATTTAGCTCTTTTTTTTTATGTTTAATAAAGACATCAACTGATGCCTTTATATTATAAATTTATGCTTTTAAGGCTTTATCGCCTCGGCCAATGCCAACAGCACCAGAACGTACAACTTCAATAATATCGGTTTCATGACGAAGTGTGTCTAAAAACGATTCTATTTTGTCTGTACTACTCACTAGTTGCAGGCTATAGCTTTGTCGGCCCATATCTAAAATAACACCCTGGAACACATCAACTACGCGGGTAACCGCTGCACGAGTCGTCTCGTCTTGAGCAAATACCTTAACAAGCAATAACTCTCGCTCAATGTGACTCATTTCTGTTAAATCGATAATTTTAAGCACGTCGACTAATTTGTTAACTTGTTTTGTGATCTGCTCAACCACTCTTTCATCACCCATGGTGGTAATGGTAATACGTGATAACGACTGATCATCAGTTGTACCAACAGTTAGGCTGTCAATGTTGTATGCACGTTGTGAAAAAAGCCCAACAATCCGCGACAGTGCACCTGGTTCGTTTTCTAATAAAATAGATAAAATACGACGCATTATGCTTTTACTCCTTTACGTAACCACATCTCATCAATGCCACCTAACTTGATTTGCATTGGGTATACATGTTCTTTCTCGTCTACAAGAATATCTAAAAAGACTAAACGATCGTTTATGCTCATAGCTTTATCGATTGCAGGTTGTAACTCATCAAGTGTGTTTACTTTAATACCCACATGCCCGTAGCTTTCAACCAACTTAACAAAATCAGGCAGTGAGTCCATGTAAGATGATGAATGACGACCGCCGTAAACCATATCTTGCCATTGGCGTACCATACCTAAAGAGCGGTTATTGAGTGATACAACTTTTACAGCTAGGTTGTACTGCAAGCAGGTAGATAGCTCTTGAATATTCATTTGAATAGAGCCATCACCCGTAATACATACAGATTCTTTATCAGGAAAGGCTAATTTTACGCCCATAGCAGCAGGTAAGCCAAAGCCCATAGTGCCTAGGCCGCCTGAATTTATCCACTGACGAGGATGCTTAAATGGGTAATATTGCGCTGCAAACATTTGGTGCTGACCAACGTCAGAACTTACGTAAGCATCGCCATTAGTGGCTTTATAAACAGCTTCAATTACGGCTTGTGGCTTAATTTTGTCGCCATCTGTGTTGTAGCTTAAACATTTTTGTTCACGCCAGCTGATAATTTGGCGCCACCAATCTTCTTGCGCGCTGCGATCTATTTTAATTGGGCTTTTATCAATACCCGTTTGTAGTTGTTCTAGTACTGTTGCTAAGCAACCTACAACCGGTATATGTGCTTTGATTGTTTTTGAAATTGAAGTTGGATCTACATCTACATGTACAATTGTGGCATTAGGACAAAACTTTTTAACGTTATTAGTTACCCTGTCATCAAATCGTGCACCAAGCGCTAAAATCACATCGGCGTTTGCCATTGCTTTGTTAGCCTCAAGCGTGCCGTGCATGCCTAGCATACCTACAAAATTTGGATGTACACCTGATATACCGCCAAGCCCCATTAGTGTATTGGTAATGGGTGCATTTAACGATTCAACTAAATGCGTTAATTGCTCTGACGTATTTGAAATAACAATACCACCGCCAGAGTAGATAACCAGTTTTTTGGCCTCTAGAATAGTTGTTACCGCTTTACGAATTTGTTTTGAATGCCCTTTAGTATTGGGGCTGTATGTTCTTAGCTCTGTTGTTTTAGGAAATTCGTATTCAAACTTTATAGCAGGGTTAAGCATATCTTTAGGAAGCTCAACTACAACAGGTCCAGGACGACCTGTACTGGCTATATAAAAGGCTTTAGCTAAGATTGTTGGGATTTCTTTAGCACTTCTACAGTTAAAGCTGTGTTTAACTATAGGGCGAGAACAGCCAACAATATCAGTTTCTTGGAATGCATCGTCGCCAATTAAACTTGTAGGCACTTGGCCTGACAATACAACCATAGGAATTGAATCCATGTAGGCCGTTGCAATACCCGTTATACAGTTTGTAGCGCCAGGGCCTGAGGTTGCAAGTACAACACCAACGTCTCCAGTAGCACGAGCATAACCATCAGCCATATGTGTGGCAGCTTGTTCATGACGTACTAATATATGCTCAATATCATCTTGCTGAAAAAGTGCATCATATAAGTCTAAAACCGAACCACCGGGGTAGCCAAATATGTATTTTACCTTTAACTCTTTTAATGCCTGAACTACTAGTTCAGAGCCATTATATTCTTGTTTGCTCATCCTCATTCCTCTGTGCGCTTTTTTTATGCATAAAAAAACCCCCGCGTAGTGCGAGGGTTTTTAAAAAGCAGTATCACCTTTTAATACATCCCCGCTGGGCTTATAACTAAGACCAGTACGAGTACGACTAAAAGGTTAATTTGTGTGTTCATAGTTTTTACTCTACTTAGCAAAACACTGCTTTTAAATTAAAAATTCTGTATAGGTTTATTTTTAAGGGTTTTGAACCCTTATGTCAACCTTGAAAGTGTTTTTTTGCATTTTAAATTCGTTTTGTAGCTTTTTTTAATTTAAATCTGCAGAAATACTGTATTTAACTGAGTTAACTAGCAGAAATTATGCGTTTTAGGTTGTGTGTTTGATTTTAGTTATAAAAAAGTGTGAAAGACCATTAACTTTTATTGCACATGTTAACTATATGTTTTTATCGCATGTTTAAATTTTTATTATTAGGTATGATTACTACATAATTATGTTTGAGGAAAACACAGTGAAAAAAGTGACGTTAATTGCACTTTTAACTACGCTATTAAGCCCTATAGTAGCGGCTAATAATTTAAGCCCGCATGATGTTGGTATAACTAACGAAGAACGTATTTTATATTGGTTTAAAAAAAGAGACCAAATATCCTCTAGTGAGTTAGATAGTTCATTTAAGTCATATATGAGTAACAAAAACGCTGCCAATCACTCAATTAAAAATGGCTTTAGGCGATTTAAATCTTCCTCTACGGATTTTTCAAACACAAATAAACAACAAGCCGCTTTTTCAACGTCGCTAGTGCCTGATCAAAGCGTTAATGATGTAAAAGTGTTAGCTATCTTAATTGATTTTCCTGACCTCAAACATGACGATAATCGACTTGTAGAGCAAGACACAGATATGTTTTACGCTGATTATTCAACTGAACACTATCAGCAAATGCTTTTTAATACTCAAGGTTATGCGGGCCCTGATGGACAAAGCTTATCAACGGCTGCAGATTATTATAAAGCAGCGTCTGGTAATAGCTTAAATTTTAACGGGCAAGTATATGGCTGGTTAACCGCTGATAGTAATGCAAAAATATATGGTGAACGCCAAGGCAGTACGCGTGATAAAAATGCGCCCGCTTTAGTCAAAGAGGCTGTGGAGAAGGCAGTTGCAAAGTTTAATATTAATTTAGCGGACTACGATTTAACTGATTTAGATGATGTTGATGGCGATGGAATTATTAATGAACCCAATGGCATTATTGACCATGTAATGATTTTTCATTCAAGTATTGGCGAGGAAGCGGGTGGTGGTTACCTAAGCACCGATGCTATTTGGTCGCACCGCTATTATGTATTTGATGAAAATAGCGGGCCGAGCGAGATTGCAGGCAGCAGTATTAAACTCTTTGGTTACACAATTAATCCAATTGATGCTGGGATTGGCGTGGTGGTGCATGAGTTTGGGCATGACTTGGGATTATTAGATGAATACGACTTACAATCTAACACGGTAGGTGAGCCTGTCGCGTCTTGGTCAGTTATGTCAACAGGAAGTTGGGCAGGTTCTCCACGAGGCTCAGAGCCTGTTATGTTTAGCCCTTATGCGCTTGAATATTTACAAAATCGATACCAGGGTAATTGGGTTAATCAGCTCACGCTTGATATGGATGAGATAGATGCTAACGCACAGCAAACATTAATTAATACTGCGAGTACTTCACAACTACAAAGCCAAATAAAAATAACACTGCCATCTCGACTCGAAAAATTTAAAACGCCAGTAGAAGGCGATTTTCAATACTATTCAAATACGGGCGACAATGTTAGTAACAGCTTAGTTAATACAGTAACGCTACCAAACACAACTGAGGCACTTACTTTAAGCTTTATTGCTTATTATAGTATTGAGCGCGACTATGATTTAGTACAGGTAAAAGTAAATGGGGAGCCTATTGCTAGTAATTATACGCAAGCAATAAACCCATACTATGGTGACATTGGTCCGTATATATCAGGTGATTCATTTTTTAATAGTGATGCTAAGCAGCCTAACGGCTATTTAACTCATAAGTTTGATTTATCAGCTTATGCTGGGCAAATGATTGATCTAAGAATTGAATACATAACAGATGCGAACACACATTATTACGGGTTTGTTGTTGATGATATGCGCATTGAGCAAAGTGATACTTTAATTTGGCAAAATAATGCACAAGATCAAGTTAACACTGAGTTTAATGGCTTTGAAAAAGTTGGTAGTTACACATATGCATCGCCATCACATTACTATTTACAATTGCGTTCATACACAGGCGTTGACAGTAGTTTGCAAGCAGAGCAGTACTCACCGGGGTTATTATTGTGGTACAGCAATGAATCTCAAGCAGATAATAACACTACCGAGCATCCAGGCAGTGGTTTTGCATTAGTGGTAGATGCCGATCAGCGCTCAATAAATAAAGGCAGTACGCAAACCCCGGCTACTTCAGCAATTCAAATTCGTGATGCTGCTTTTAGTCTATATCAACAAAGGGCTGGGTTAGGTGATGATGATTTATCAGCTATTACAGAGTTTACTGATAAAACCGACTATAGTTTTTCAGCGCAACAGCCATCGGGCGTTGTGCTTCCACAGGTTGGCTTTGGGTTTAATATTATAAGCCAGTCAGCTGATAGTGAAGATATAGAAGTAGAGCTTAATTACGATGTTACTAAGGGTATTAATTTTACCAAAACAGGTTTAATCGTTAATTTTAATGTAGAAGGTTTTGCACTCACGCCAGCGGATAAATTCACGTGGAATTTTGACGATGGTAGCTCAAGCACAGAGTTAACGCCTACTCATGAATATCAAGACTATGGCACCTATAGCGTTGAGTTTATGGCAAGTAATGATACTTCACAGCAAGTAGCTGTAGCTCAAGTTACATTAGTTGAGCCATTATCTGTAAATGAAATTGAATATGAAATAAACCAAGGAATATTAACTGCTCAAGCTTCGTTTACAGGTGGAGTCGCACCGTATACTTATAATTGGCAGCTAGGGGATGGAAGTACTTTAACGACGCAATCGCTCACTTATAATTATTTATACTCTGGTGATTACCAAGTAACGCTTACAGTGACAGATAACGAAGGCACGGAGCAAACTAAAGCGGTTGATGTAACTGCAACTGTTCCGCTTAGCATAGACGCAAACGTTACAGTAAATGATTTAAGCGCTCAATTTAATGCGCAAGTAACCGGCGGCTTTAATAGTTATACTTACAGTTGGGATTTTGGTGATGGCAGTGCAGTATCAAACTTACAAAACCCAAGGCATACTTATCAAACTGACGGGGCATTTAGTGTAACGTTGAATGTTACTGATACTCAAACAAATGATACTTTTGCTAAAGAGTTATCTCTTACAGTACAAAAGCAACAAAGTAGTTCGGGTTCAAGTGGCGGATCATTGGCAGGTTTATTAGGATTACTACTGTTAAGTTTATTTAGGTTTAATACTAACCTGCATAAATACACCAGGTTGGTATAAGCTTAATTAACAAATAAAAAAAAGCCCGCTAAATTAGCGGGCTATTTAAATTAATAACAAATATTAATTATAAACGGTCAATTACTGATTGAGTGAAATCAGTTGTACCGTGGCTGCCGCCTAAATCGCGAGTTGTACGGTCGCCTGATTTAATTACATCAGCAACAGCACTACGAATACGCTCTGCTGTATCGCCCATATCTAAATGCTCAAGCATTTGGATAGACGCTAAAATTACAGATGTTGGGTTAGCTAGGTTTTTGCCAGCAATATCTGGTGCACTACCGTGTACAGCTTCAAAAATTGCAGCGTCTTCACCAATGTTAGCACCTGGAGCCATACCTAAACCGCCAACTAAACCAGCACAAAGGTCAGATAAAATATCACCAAATAAGTTAGTCGTAACAATTACGTCAAACTCTTCAGGTGTCATTACCAGTTTCATACACGTTGCATCAACAATCATTTCATTTGATTCAATTTGTGGGTAACGCTCAGCTACTTCACGTGCTACTTTTAAAAACAAACCAGATGTTGATTTTAAAATGTTAGCTTTATGAACAGCAGTTACTTTTTTACGACCTTCACGTACCGCTAGCTCATATGCAAAAGTTACGATTTTTTCTGCGCCTTCACGCGTAATTATCGATTTTGCTTCTGCTTCATTACCGTCTTCACTTACTATTTGGCCTGCACCTGAGTACATACCTTGCGTATTTTCACGAATAGTAATGATATCAATATCGTCGTAACGTGCTTTAGTGCCAACAAATGATTTAACAGGGCGTACGTTAGCGTATAAACCAAATTGCTTACGAAGTGTAACGTTAATAGACGTAAAACCTTCACCTACAGGCGTTGTTAATGGGCCTTTAAGAGTGATTTTGTTTCTAGCTATTGTATCAACCGTGTCTTGTGGAAGTAACTCACCTGTTTTTTCAAGTGCAGCTAGGCCAGCATCAACAAATTCATAATCAAAGTCGCAACCTGCGGCTTTTAATATTTCAAGTGCTGAGTCGATAATGCTCGGACCGATGCCGTCGCCTTTGATCACTGTGATGGTTTGTTTGGCCATTGACTTTTCCTTTAAAGAGTTTGATTTGCACATAAATTATTACCCTGAGAGGATAATCGCTTGTTAGATCATTTATGTGAACGTGCTTGAAAATTTAAGGGCGCATTTATATCAACTTATCACCCATTTTGCTAGTTTATACAAGAAATACTGGGTATACACCAAAGTTATAATGGGTATAAAGACGTTAAATAGGGTCCCATAAATTAAATACTATTAAATAACGCGAGAGATTCTAATTTTTGATTAAAATCAGTTGGGTTTTGCCAATTTAGTATTTTCAGTTGTTCGTTTAATGTTTGCAGTTGCCACGCTGTTAGCGCAAGTTCTGGTTTAAAAACACTCTGGGCAACAATTTTAAGTGTGATCCAGAGTTTATGAGAATCAGTTAAGTGTTTTTTAGGTGTTTGCTCTGCTTCTAAAAGTGCCGTTGTCCATGGGTTGTCACTTAATAAATGAGTAAGCTGTTGCGTTAGTTGCTCGTTATTAATTGAATCTACTCCAAAAAATGAGCAAATAGGGGCACTCAATGTTTTATTTGGTGTGTCGTCAATCAGCGTTTTACGAGAAAGCTGTGTACTGCATTGCGTTAATAAAAAGTGAGCATAAGCATATAAAGGTAATGTAATGTGTTCAAACTGGTCATGTTTATTTTTACTGACTAATAAGGCCATTATTTTTACTAAACCATTTAATCTGTTAGTAACGTAGGCTTGCAGAGGGTGTGGGGTAACATTAACTAATTGCTCAAAAACAACTCTTTGAATTATCGCAGGTGCATTATAATAACCGACCATCGATAAACTATGCTTTAAGTCTTTAGCGGCCTGATGCTCCTTATTATAAGGTTTTACTGCCTCACATAAATTAGCAACTACCTGAGGGTGAGCCGCCATTAGCTGGTTTAGCCCTTTATAGCTATATTCGTGCTGTGACTTAATATTACTTATTAGTTCAAGTAAAGACTGTGCTTTATCAACGCCAACCACACTTTTTGACTTAACATGTTCACTGTTAAACACTTTAAAGCTAATGGTTTTATCAGCGCAATGCCATTGTTTTGGGTTGTCGGTAAGCGTTGCTTTAACGCTAAACCAAGCCAATTTATTTGGATTAGCGGTACTAATTAAAATATGTTTTTGCTGCGCATCAGTCGCTAAATAAATCATGGTTTGCTCGGCATAAAAAACGCGGCTTCCCGGTAACAGTGGCCCCAAATGAGCTATAAGTGATTTGATTAGCTGCAGTGCAAACAAATTTGGTGTGCGAATGTACAAGTCAGTAAGTGCTTTAAATAAACTCATGTGTTTATTAGCCGTATTACTAGTAATGTTCATACTAATAATATTTGCTAAAGCAATTAGTGTTATGCCCCCATCGTAAAGCATTATTTTAGGAGCACTTACCAATGCTTGTTTATATTTACTTAACTTAGCTAATAATTGCGTAACGGGTTTGGCAGAATCGCCACTGGATAACATTACTTTTGCGGCTAACTGATGACGCATTTTCCATATATTTTTATCAGAGTCTTGAAAAGGTGTTTGCTCACAGAGCTTGTTTAATTGCGTTCCAACACATAAATGCTCAATGAGTGAAGCCGCTATGTATAGCTCGCTTAGGGCATTGTTATAGTGTTGAGATTTACAAAGTGCAGCGGTTATTACACTCTGGCTAACAACTAAATTGGTGGCATAAGAATAATTAGGATTATAAAGTGTTAAACGAGCTTGTAATGCGAATGGCTGTTCACTATAGAGCACTCTATATTGCTCAGCTAGCTTACTTGCCATGGGGTATAAGGCTGTCCATTTTTGTTTATTGTTATAATAGCTTAAAAACAGCTGCGTATTATTAAGCAGCTGCTCTAAAGTAGTTGAAACAGCTTCATCCATTAAACCTTCACCTAATTTTGTTCTTGATATTTATTATATGCACTAGGACCCCATAAAAATAGCTGCCCATTTTTAAATAATAACCCAGTACATTCATCCATAGTGGTTATACCGTCAGATGTTTTATGCTGTGTGCGGTAAAAAACAATCTGAAATACCTGTTCACCATCTCGTTTGGCATAAGTAAGGTCGGGGCTGCCTAAATAATCAAGCACAGTATTTAGTGTTGTTGGCTGCTCAAGTGATAGTTTTTCGATATAACGTTTATTAAAAGCTTCTCGGTCTTGCCAGATCATAGCCTGAGGATCGTCTTTATAAAAAGTGATCACCAAGGCTGCTATCAGTGCATATAGCCCTAAACCTAAGATTAAATATCGGATAAATTTTTTCAATATGGTTTACTCTGACTCCGGTAACTAATAATAGTATACGTTTTGTAATGTTTAGAGGCTATTAACTTGCGACTAATTAAGTCTTAACTGCTTTAAACTAAAGCCTAAATTTATATCGGTGCGTAAACTAACCAAGTGCTTTGAGATTACGTACATATCCATATTAGCGGCTAACTTTGCTTTAATACTCGGGCTTAGAGACTCATCTTCGGCCGCATGCTCAATTGAATTATAGTTATTAACTATTTGCTGCGCAGACTTAGTACCGATTCCTTTTACTCCCGGAATATCATTTGTTTTATCACCAGCCAAAGCCCAAAAATCAACGAGTTTATTTTGCTCAACACCAAAACGCTCTTTTATACTTGTCTCATCTAAATAGAGTTTTTTAAAGTAATCATAAACTGTAATGTAGGGGCCTATATAGGGTAAAAAGCCTTTATCAGTAGAAACAACAGTATTAGCTATTTGATTATTTGATGCCTTAAACGCAAGCGTTGCAATAATGTCATCGGCTTCATCGTTAATAGGCTCAAATACAACAATACCGGTTTCTTCTATTGCGGTTTTAAAGTGCTCTAAGGCATCTTTTAGCACTTGAGGCATTGGGGCGCGGGAGTGTTTGTAGTCTTTATAAAAATGATAACGCCAGCTTTTGTCACCATCAAATACCGCAATCGCATGGGTTGCATTACTTGTATCTAAAAGCTTTTTACACGCATGAGCTACACGTGCACAGCACGTTTGTATCATTTGTTCATCGCTGTGATGTTTTTGATTAGCGTCAACGGCGTAAATGCGCCTAATTAAATTAAGCGCATCAATAAGAAGTAAATGGGGTTTCAAACTATAAAACTCATGCTTTTATTTTGTAACACGGAATGTATTTGCTGCCAGGGAGTTTCATACGGCCTTGATCAACAAATGCTTGTAATAACGTATCCATATTTTCCATAAGGGCAGGCTCGCCACTTAAAATGTATGGACCGTTATGCTTAATGGCTTTAACGCCTTCGTCTTTTACATTTCCAGCTACAATACCTGAAAAAGCTCTGCGTAAATTAGCCGCTAATAACTGCTTTGGTTGATCAAGATGTAAATCAAGACTTGCCATATTTTCGTGTGTTGGTGCAAAAGGTTGTTGAAAATCGTTATCGATTTTTAACGTCCAGTTAAAGTAGTAGGCATCGCCTTCACTTTTACGGTAATCACGAACATTGGCCATAGCCGATCTTAGCTTTTGTCCAACTAACTCAGGATTATCAATAATAACTTCAAACTTATCTAATGCTTCTTTACCAAGCGTCATTTCAACAAATTCACACAGCTCTTTAAAGTACGCTTCACTTTCTTTAGGGCCAGTTAAAATCACAGGCAAACATTGTTTGGTGTTATCTGGATGAAGTAATATGCCTAATAAATATAGCAATTCTTCAGCAGTACCTGCGCCACCAGGAAAAATGATAATAGCGTGAGCTGTTCTTATAAAAGCTTCAAGGCGCTTTTCAATGTCAGGTAAAATAACTAATTCGTTAACAATAGGGTTTGGTGGCTCTGCAGCAATAATGCTTGGCTCTGTTAGGCCTAAGTAACGGTTATTGGTATTGCGCTGTTTTGCATGGCCAATAGTGGCACCTTTCATTGGGCCTTTCATGGCACCAGGGCCACAACCAGTACAAATATTTAATCCACGTAAGCCAAGCTCGTAACCTACTTGTTTTGTGTATTTATATTCAACTTCATTTATTGAGTGTCCGCCCCAGCAAACAACCATACTTGGTTCGCTATTAACACGCAAAGCACCTGCATTTCTGAGCATATCGAATACCATATGAGTAATGGCTTTTTGCTCTTTTAAATCTTTTTCGTATTTTTGACAAATAAACAAAATATCGCGAATAACAGAAAATATATGCTCGTGAATTCCGGTAATTATTTCGCCATCAACAAATGCGGTTTCGGGTGGGTTTTCAAGCTCAATTTTAATGCCTCGTTCGCGGCTTACTAAACGAATATCAAAATCTTTGTATTTGTCGTATATATCGCTACTCTCGTCAGTATGGCTACCTACATTAAGCACTGCTAGTACGCAGTTTCTAAATAACTTATAACGCTCACTAGCAGAAGATTGCTCTAATAAATCAACTTCTAATTGCGACAGTAAATCTAAAACCCCAGTTGGGTTTAACTGTATTAACATAGACGTTCTCCTTACTGCTAAATCGTAAAAAACTACTTGTCATAAAATTTATAATGGCTATGACATTATTTACTGGTACAAAGTCTATCTCGTCCTGAATTTTTGGCCTCGTAAAGAGCATCATCTGCTCTATCAAATGCCTTTAACAGAGTATCGCCTTTTTTAAACTGAGTTGCACCTACCGAAATAGTGATCTCAATTTGTTTTTCTCTAAATTTAAAAGGTATATTTTTAATTACCTTTCTTACTTTATCCAGAGGTAATGTTGCGTTTTCAAGCGACACACCTGGCATTAACAATACAAATTCTTCACCGCCGTAACGCGCTATAAAATCGGACTTTCTTACCGATTTTTGCAACGCTTTTGATATAACCTGTAAGGTAATGTCACCTGCGGTATGGCCAAATCTATCATTGATAGATTTAAAGTGGTCAACATCAATAACCGCAAGCGTAACATCTGATGGCTGCACATTAAACAAATGCATTTCGTGATTGTAACGTTCATCAAATGCAGCTCGGTTAGGCAGTTTTGTAAGCCCATCAAGTAAACTTTTAAAGCGCTGTTCGTTTAAGCGTTTTTTATACGTTGTTAACTTATCTTCTAAAGTAACAATTCGTTTGTTTATTTCACTAAAGCTAGTGCTAAGCATTTCTCTATCTTTTCGTTCTAACTTTTCTTTTGCTAGAAAATCTTCGCTTAGTGATTTTAATTCGTTATCTACAAGTTCTTTTAAAGATGAGATTGATGTTGCTTTTTGTGTTTGTTCGTTGAGGTTTTTAATTTTTAGTTCAATGCTTTTATTCAACGAATCAAACTCAATACTCATCGATTCTGAGTGTCTACTAGTAGAGACAATAGAATTATGTAGATCTTCGAGGGTTTGATTTAATGAAACTAAAAAGCTTTGTGCAGATTTACGCTCTTTGCTAATGTTTTTTACTACGACTTCAATTATGTTAATCGCAACATCGAGTAATGCATCGATTGTGTCACTTTCCGTAATATTATTTTTTATACTATTAATTTGTAGTGTAGCTTCTTCTTCAAGTATAAGTTCGTTAGCTAGCTCAAGCAGTTTTTTTGCACGAGCTTGTTTTACAGGGCGCTGATTATCGGCTTGAGGGTCTTGCTTAGTTAGCAATGCTTCATGATAAAAGAGAATAAGTTGATCAAGTAACGGAATATAACCATGGGTTGACTGAACGTTATTAATCTCTTGATCGAGTAAATTTCTCAGGGCTCTGCGAGTATCGTCAGGTAAACCTTTAGTTTTTTGTAACTGTTTACCTGCATTTTGTACACTGTTGAATAAATCACGTTGCTGAGCTTGCTGAATCGATTCTTGATTTTTAAGTAATATCAAAGTTTCACTAACAAGGGGAGAGAGGTCTTCAAAGCTCATACCTTTATTGAGTGCACTTCTAAATTTAGCAAGGCGATTATCTAACTCAATATCAAGCCCTTTACAGCTTAGCGAAAGTTTAGCTGCAAAGTCGCACAAAATATCCACTTGATGTTTGCGTGCACTCTCAATAGCCATACGAGCATCAATTGCTTGTTTGAGTTTTTTATCTGTTGGATTAGATCTTTCAGACACCTAAGCGTACCGCCATCAAATTAATTTTATTATCTTCAGTTTACAACAAATTTTTATTATGTGTAGTTATCTAGTAAAAAACTTAGAAATTTTAATAAGCTACTACGTATAAACTCGTATACGGGGCAATTTGTCGTATTTAATTCACTTTTAAATAGGGGCTTGCTAGTCTTGCAGGCAATTAAGTTTCCACTAAGAGTTTCTATGAAAAAGTTATTAGCCCTATCTATTTTAGCTGCATGTTCAGCACCTGTATTTGCCGATGTAAATTATTCTTTAGAAATTTCGCAACCACAACATCATTTAGGCGATGTAAGTGTTGAGTTTCCAAAAACAGCGCAAGCACATCTTGATATAAAACTTCCTGCATGGCGAACGGGTCGCTACGAAATGCTAAACCTTGCCAATGGCATTCGCTACTTCAAAGCCAAAGATGAAGATGGCAAAGAACTAAAATGGGAAAAAATAGATCACAGTACATGGCGTGTACACCTTAATGAGCCAACCGAAGTTAATATTGACTACCAAGTGTATGCAAATGAGCTTGGTAAGCGTGCTCGCCACATTGACGACAGCCATGCATTTATAGATGCGTCAGGCTTTTTTATGTTTAGTGACTCGTTTCGCCAAGAGCCTGTAACCGTTAATTTAGACGTGCCTAAAAAGTGGCGTTCTGTATCGGGTATGGATAATTTAAAAGGCAAAAACTCATTTAAAGCAGCAGATTACGACGTGCTTGTTGATTCACCAATTGAAACGGGTATTAACCAACTACACACATTTGAAGTAGATGGCCGTGAATACGATTTAGTTATATGGGGCGACGGTAACTACGATGTAGAGCAAATGCTTACCGATCTTAAAAAATTAGTTGCTACTGGTAATGTAATTTGGGATGGCTATCCATATGAACGTTATGTATTTATGGTTCATGCTACGTCGGGTGCTGGTGGTGCAACAGAGCATTTAAACTCAACAATTATTCAACGTCCACGCGATAGATTTGGTAGCCGCGAAGATTACCTAGCCTTTATTAGCACCGCTGCGCATGAGTTTGTTCATACGTGGAATGTTAAAGCATACCGCCCTCAAGGTTTAGTGCCGTACGATTACACTAATATGAATTACTCTAAACTGCTTTGGATTGCAGAGGGTTCAACAAGTTATTTTGAAGATCATTTAATGGTTCGCTCTGGTATTGAAACCACAGATGAATTTTTTAAAGTGATGAGTAAAACCATTAATCGTCATTTACAAACACCGGGCCGTGCAGTGCAAAGCGCAAGCGAAACAAGCTTTGATAAATGGATTAACCAAGGTGGCGATCATGCACGTAACTACAGCACTAATATTTATTCAGAAGGTTCGTTACTTTCATTAGTTTTAGATATCGACTTGCTAGAAAAAAGCCAAGGTAGAATAAGCTATCGCGACGTACACAAAGCACTTTATAACAATCATAAAATGCCAGCTGGTTTTACAGATGTAGATGTACTTAATATCTTAAAAGATTTAACAGGGCGTGATTACTCAAGCTGGTGGCAAGAAAATGTTGAGTCGCCTGCAAGTATTAACTTTGACGACTTACTTACTAAAGTAGGCTTGAAATTTGAACGTCCTGAAAAAGCAAAAGCGCTTGCAAGCATTGATGCTACCGCTAAAAACACAGGCGAGTTACTTACATTAAGTTACGTTCGCCGTGGTGGCAGTGCGTGGAAAGCAGGTTTAACTACCGATGATAAAATTGTCGCTATAAACAAACATCACGTAGGTAAAGATTTAAAAACCAGCTTAGAAACGTTTAAAAAAGGCGATAAAGTAACCATTGACTATCTTCGTCGCGATGCTCTTGAAAGCTTAACATTAGTATTATCAGAAGATTTTGATAAGCCTAAAAAAGTAGTTGCTGATAAAGAGGCAACGCCTGAGCAAAAAGCACTATTCAAAGCATGGATTGGCGTGGAACATCCAAATGATGTGACAAAAAAATAAATTCAGTTTTTATAGCGTTTAAATATAGTTAACAATTATTAAAAAAGAGCTTCGGCTCTTTTTTTGTTTTGCATAATGGCGTATATAATGTACATGGAAATTTAATATTAAAATTAAATTTAATTATTATTTAGTATTTCTCTATTATTAAATAAAATTATTTATGGATATAGCCTCAAATGAAATTAGATAACCCGACTTCAAACTTAACCCATCAATTTGTAATTAACGACTATTTGCATCAGTTATTTGATGCGGTAAATGTTATTTCTGTTCAAGGTTATGACAATGAACGTCGTGTTATTTATTGGAATGAAGGCAGTGAGCGACTTTATGGATATACCAAAGAAGAAGCCATAGGACAAAAAATAGAAGACCTTATAATTCCAGAGCCAATGTGTGAGTTAGTTATTAACGCACATAGTGACTGGGTAAAAAAAGATATAGAAATTCCAGCATCTGAAATTATCTTACAAGACAAAGATGGAAACAATGTATCGGTTTTTTCCAGCCATGTTATGTTTACAAATCAATATAATACAAAACAAATGTACTGTATTGATATTGATTTATCTGAGGTTAAAAAGGCACAAGCGGATGCGTCATTTAATGAGCATATGCTAAAAACTATTTTTGGAGCAATTCCTGACTTATTTTTCTTGATGGAAAATGATGGAACTATTATTGAGTATCATGCCAGTAATGAGACCGATCTCTACACCAAGCCAAAGCAATTTATTGGTAAAAAAATGGGTGATGTACTCCCTCAAGATGTAGCCAAAAAATTTGAAACCTATATCAGCCTTGTATTAGAAAAAGAGCAGATGATGAGCTTTAAATACGAGCTAGCTTTGCCCCATGGGCTCGTTTTTTTTGAAGCAAGAATAAATAAAATAACAGAACATAACCAGTTAATGGTTATTATTCGAGATATTACAGAACAGCATAAATCAGATGAAATAATTAGACATCAAGCGTATTACGATAGTCTAACTTTACTCCCAAATCGTTTTTTAGCACTTGATCGTTTGTCGCAATTACTTATTGAAGCACAAAGAAATAACGAGAAAGCGGCAGTACTGTTTTTGGATTTAGATGATTTTAAAAAAATAAATGACTCTTTAGGCCATGAAACAGGAGACAAACTTTTAATTGAATCAGCGCAAAGGCTGCAAGAGGCACTGCGAAAAGACGACACGGTAGGGCGCCTAGGTGGAGATGAGTTTATCGTATTACTACGAGGTATAACTGATCACCATGCAGCGCTAAAAATCACTGAAAAATTGGTCAATAACTTTAGAGCCCCTTTTAAAATTGAGGGCCGGGAACATATACTAACAGCGAGTATTGGTGTAGCCATATACCCAGAAAATGGTACAACCGTTGCTGATTTATTACGAAATGCTGACACTGCAATGTATCAAGCAAAATCATATGGTCGTAATACTTATTCATTTTTTACTAAAAAGATGAACGTAATTATTCAGCGCCGACTCGTAATAGAAGAGCAGATGCGTGGCGCCCTTGAGCGTAATGAATTTGAGTTATTCTACCAGCCCCAATTTGACGCCAAAAATAAACACATCATTGGTGCAGAAGCGTTATTACGCTGGCATAACCCTGTGCTAGGTAATGTAACACCCGATGAGTTTATACCTATTGCCGAAAATACAGGATTAATTGTACCTATTGGTAAGTTTGTAATTAGCCAAGCATTACACTTTTTAAACACATGGCAAAGTACCTGTAAACGCCAACAAAAATATACAATGGCTGTTAACTTATCTCCTCGCCAATTTAGAGACGTAGGGTTGCTCAGTTTTATTCAAAACTCATTGAGTGAAGCAAACGTAAACCCCGAAAGTTTAGAGCTTGAAATAACTGAGGGAGTATTGATGAGTTGCCACACTAATGTTGTTGATATACTGACTGAAATTACTGCATTAGGCATTAACTTATCAATGGATGACTTTGGTACAGGTTATTCATCATTAAGTTATTTGAGAGAATACCCTTTTAATGTACTTAAAATAGATAGAAGTTTTATTGATGGTATTGTACTAAACAATGAAGACCGTAATCTCGTAAAGGCAATTATTGCTATGTCGCACAGCTTAGGACTGACAGTGGTAGCCGAAGGTGTAGAAACAAAAGAGCAGCATACTTTATTGAACGAATTGGGTTGTGATTTTATGCAAGGCTTCTATTTTAGTAAACCAATACCAGCAAAACAGTTTCTTGATTTTTCGATGAATTTTGATAAAAAGTAAGATTAAACACTCGATTGTAACAATTCATTGCACGGCTATTGACCTTATTGTCCCATCGCGAGTAACCTGTTATAGAAACAAATAAAAAGGATTCTATAATGCGTTTAAAACCTCTTGTAGCTACATTAGTAGCCACATTTTCTTTATCACTTTCAAGTAGTGCCATAGCCGACGAAGGCATGTGGCAACCACACCAACTTCCAGAGTTAGAATCAATTTTAAAAGCCAAAGGGCTTGAAATTGATGTTGAATCTATTTCTAAATTAACCGAATTCCCAATGAATGCGGTAATTAGCCTAGGTGGCTGTACAGCATCGTTTGTATCGCCTAAGGGTTTAGTTGTGTCAAACCATCACTGTGTTTATGGCTCGGTACAATACAACTCAACACCTGAAAACAATATTTTAGAAAATGGCTTTTTAGCTAAAAGTCCTACAGAAGATTTACCTGCAGCGCCGGGCTCACGCGTATATGTAACAAAAACGGTTACCAACGTAACAGATGAAGTAATTAAAGGTACTAACGAGTTAACAGCAAAAGCACGCTACGACGCACTCGAAAAAAATGAAAAAGCGCTAGTAGCCCAGTGTGAAGCCGACGAAAGCTATCGTTGTAACGTGTATTCGTTTCATGGTGGTTTAGAGTTTTACCTAATTAAGTCACTTGAAATTAAAGACGTACGCTTAACTTATGCACCGGCAATGGGCGTAGGTAAATACGGCGGCGATATAGATAACTGGATGTGGCCGCGCCACACAGGCGACTTTGGTTTTTACCGCGCTTATGTAGGCAAAGATGGAAAACCAGCTGAGTACAGCGAAGACAACGTACCTTACGTACCTGACTCTTACCTAAAAGTAAGTGCCAAAGGCGTGCAAGAAGGCGACTTTGTAATGGTTACAGGCTACCCAGGACGTACTAACCGCTACCGTATAGCAACAGAGGTAGATAACGTATTTAACGACAGCTACCCTAAAGCACGCGTTCATAACTCAAAATACGTGTCGCTTATTGAAGAAAACTCAGAAGACGGCAGTAAAGCGCGTATTGCTTACGAAAGCACCATTGCAGGTTATAACAACTATATTAAAAACTATGGTTCGATGATCGAAAGCTTCAAAAAAGGCACTATGCTTGAGCGCAAAAAACAGTTTGAGCAAGAGTTAACACAATGGATCAATAGCGATAGTGAGCGTAAAGAACAATACGGAAGCGTATTAGGTGAGCTATCTGAGCTAATTGCGCAATCACAAGAGCACAGTGAACGCTACCGAATGTTAGGTTATGTACATCGCTCACAAATGATCAGCACAGCACGACGTTTATACCGCTTAGCTTATGAAAAGCAAAAGCCAAATAGCGAACGTGAATCTGGTTATCAAGAACGTGACTTACCTCGCATTAAAGCAGGGCTTGAGCGCATGACGCGCCGTTATGATAGCAAAGTAGACAAAGCTATTTTACTGCACTTTTTAGAACTGTATGCAGCACTTCCAAAAGAAGAGCGTTTTAGCGACGTTGATAACGTATTTAAAGTACAAAATGGGTTTGATAAAGCAACCCAAAGCGCGTTACTTGATAGCATGTATGAGCAGTCAAGACTCGATAATGCCACTGTTCGAAGTTCATTGTTTGAGCAATCGTTTAGCCAGCTAAATCAAAGCCAAGACCCATTTGTGCAGTACGCTAAAGCAATATTTAAAGTAATGAAAGCTGAGGAAGATAAATCAAAAGCACTTGCAGGTAAATTACAAGCCGCTCGCCCAGAGCTAATGAGCGCAATCATTGCGTTTAACAAAGCTAAAAACAAACCTGTATACGCCGATGCTAACAGCACATTACGAGTAACCTATGGCACCGTAGGCGGCTACTCACCTCAAGATGGCTTGGTAGCAACACCTTTTACCTCGCTTGAAGGGTTACTAGCTAAAAACACTGATGTTGACCCATTTAATGCACCTAAAAAGCTACAAGAGCAAATTAAAGCCAAGCTTTACGGTGATTACACGGGTGGCATGAATACAGTACCCGTTAACTTTTTATCAAATGTAGACACTACCGGTGGTAACTCAGGTTCGCCAACACTTAACGGCAAAGCAGAGCTTGTTGGTTTACTGTTTGACGGTGTTTACGAAAGTATTATTGGTGACTGGGATTACAACCCTGAGCTTAATCGCTCAATCCACGTTGATTCGCGCTACATGCTGTGGGTAATGGATAAAGTAGATAATGCACAAAACTTATTAGACGAAATGACAATCGTAAAATAAGTAATTAGTGAGATAAGAGAAGGGCGCTTACCGTAAAGGAAGCGCCTTTTTTGTTGGTATTTGATTCGTTTATTTATGGCTACTAATTGCAGGGCTTTTTATGGTACGCGGCCAAATCACATTGGCGTGATGGTTTGAAAAGCTTTGCCTAATTCGTCAATATTCTTAAATCTAATAGCCTTATCGCTGCTAAGACCTCTATTAATGAAATCACGGACATTTTCTGGTGGCTTTTCAGTCTTACTTTTTCCGGTTAACACATAATATAAAATGCGAGTCAACGCGTATGTTTCATGCAAAATGCTATAGCTATCAAAGCCTTCCGTAACTAAGCTTGGATCATTATAGTACCCCTTAAAATCTGAATCAGGCGAAGTTAGTTCACTATCAACGATTTTCACTAGTCCAAAATCTGCTATTTTCACTACTGCTACATCATCATATTCTTTGAGTAAGATATTCTTAGGATTAATATCTCTGTGTAAAATACTTTTGGAATGTATGTACGAGAAAGCTCTGAGGATTTGTAATCCTAACTTAACGCGATCTTGGAACGACAACTTGGAATTATTTTTTAACATGTATTTATCTAAAGAGCTGTCCATAAATTCCATAACATACTCATTGTTTTTTTCATTGAACCCATAAACTTCGAGAATATATGGTGAGCTTAGCATGCTCATTTGTTCGTGCTCACGCCTGAACCTTTCAATTTCTTTTGCATTTAGATCTTTCTTTGCTCGTTTTAAAGCAAAATTTTTAAGATAGAAACTGTCGAAATATTTATAGACGTTTGCATAAGATCCGCTACCAAGCGCCTTTAGGTTAGCTGTATTATTTTTATTCTCAATTTTTACAGAGCTTTGTGGAAAAAATATTGGGATAGTGTAATAGAGCTCTAACTTTTCAGTATAAGCGGGAATTGTACTCCCACCACTTTTGCTTAAAAAGCTCTTGCAAAAAGTAAGCTTGTCTCGGTGGTACTCCTCGATAGAGAATGCATGTTCAGAGTTCTTTAAAGATCTCTCTAAAGCTTCAATGGTTTCTATAGAGCTAATGAGATCTCTACTCGGTTCTGCCCAGAAGTGAGCCGAGTCTTCATCTGTCGGAAGTCTATTATTCATCGAATCAAAAAGACTAGTGACGCTAGAGTGAAGCGTAGAGAATAAAATTCTTAACTTGTCACTCTTAATTGATTCGTAAAGATCTTCGAACTCATTATTTAAAATATCAGAGAGCTTTCGGTGATGGCTCTCTATGGCGTTTTCAGCATTCATTTATATTGTATAGCCTTACTTTGATTGCTTGGTATGAATAATGTAACGCAAATAGTTTCAAGTTATAACTAAGAGAACCAACTACCTTTCTTACTTAATACAGAGTAAGTTATGAGAATAGAGACGACAGCTAAACCTAGTCCTACAAATATGTTATGGAATGATATGTATGTAGCGCAAATTAATGTCACACCACAACTCATTTTTATGGCAATATTTTTGTTTGATTTTAACTCGAACACTTTTGACATACTAATAACTCCTTTTATTACACTGCAGGTTTATTGAAGGATACTTTTCTTTTTTACGCTGGAATATCCTTATTTTATGGGCTTCTATTAATAGCAAATTGTGTAAATTATTACCAATAATAAATATTATACTTGGGGTGGGTTATTATATTGTTAGTAAAAGGGCTGACTAGTTGTTATTTAGCCTTTGAATGTCTGCTAATCACCGCCTTTAACTTAAATCAAATCACCTCAGCTCAACACCCTTTAATATATTTCATGTGCATTTTATAACCAAGAAGTGCTAGCTTAGTGGTAAATTAATTGAAGGAAATAATTATGAAATTAGAGTCATTAGCACTGCACCACGGTTACGAATCTGAGGCTACGACCAAATCGGCAGCCGTGCCTATCTATCACACTTCTTCTTATACATTTGATAATACGCAGCATGGCGCTGATTTATTCGATTTAAAAGTACCTGGAAATATTTACACCCGCATAATGAACCCAACTAATGCCGTACTTGAACAACGTATTGCTGCAATGGAAGGGGGTATTGGTGGGCTAGCTGTTGCCTCTGGGATGGCCGCTATTACGTATGCTATTCAATGTTTGTGTGAAGTAGGCACTAATATTGTAAGTACCAGCCAAGTATATGGTGGCACGTATAACTTATTTGCACATACTCTACCTAGGCAAGGTATTGAAGCGCGCATGATTAAAGCCGATGACTTTACCGCGTTCGAGAATGCAATTGACGACAACACCCGCGCTGTTTTTTGTGAATCTATTGGTAATCCTGCAGGTAATATTGTTGATATTGAACGTTTAGCACGTATTGCACATAGCAAAGGTGTGCCGCTTATTGTTGATAATACCGTGGCTACGCCGTATTTATGTCGCCCATTTGAGCTGGGCGCCGATATAGTGGTTCACTCACTTACAAAGTATATAAACGGGCACGGTACTGCTATTGGCGGCATGATTGTCGACTCAGGAAAATTTGATTGGAAAGCGAATGCCACGCGTTTTGCAATGATGAACGAGCCCGATCCGTCGTATCACAATGTGGTTTATACCGAAGCTTTTGCTGAAGCTGCATTTATTGGTCGTTGTAGAGTAGTGCCACTTAGAAATACTGGCGCAGCGCTTGCCCCTAAAAACGCATCTGACATTTTAATCGGCCTTGAAACCTTAGGCTTAAGAATGGATCGCCACTGCGAAAATGCACAGCACCTGGCTGAGTATTTAGAAAATCATCCAAAAGTGCTTTGGGTTAATTACGCAGGGCTTAAATCAAGTCCGTATAACGAAATGAGTCAAAAAATCACCAGTGGTAAAGCATCCGGTATTTTAAGTTTTGGTATTGCTGGTGGACTAGAAGCAGGTACTCGTTTTATTGATGCGCTAAACATGATTTTACGCTTAGTTAATATTGGCGATGCCAAGTCGCTTGCGTGTCATCCTGCATCAACCACACACCGCCAACTAAATGATGAAGAACTTGCTAATGCGGGTGTAAGTCGCGATTTAATTCGTTTGTCGGTTGGTATTGAGAACATTGTAGATATAATTGCCGATGTAAGCCAAGCGCTCGATAAAGCTTAAAATTACATCATTTAGAAATGCTTGTTCAGCTTTATTGTAAATACAGTATCGTTTGTTAAAAAGGTTTAGGTTTTCTAAACCTTTTTAACCATTCAGTTAGCAACAGTTTAAATACAGGCGGTAGGCTAAATATTTATTATTTTAACTTAAATAAAAATGGCTAAAAGTAGTGATTTTTCACAATAGTTGGTATGTTACAAGTAACATTTTATTTAATTGTGTGTGATGAAAAAAAACAAACGTTCTTCTCTTCAAGATATTGCCGATGCGGTTGGTGTAACCAAAATGACGGTGAGTCGTTATTTACGTAATCCCGAAAAAGTATCAGAGTCTACTCGCACTAAAATTAGTGCAGCTATTGATACGCTAGGCTACATTGCAAATAAAGCTCCTGATTTACTCTCTAATGCTAAAAGCTACTCTATTGGTGTACTAGTTCCATCGTTAACGAATCACGTGTTTGCTCAAGTTATAAGAGGTATTGAAGATGTAACAGGGCCTGCAGGATATCAAACAATGTTGGCCCATTATGGTTACAACCCTGAAATTGAAGAAAAACGGGTTGAGTATTTATTGTCGTACCACGTTGATGGTTTAATTTTATCAGAAACCACACACACAGACAGAACGCTAAAAATGATTGAAATGTCAGGCGTACCTGTGATTGAAATAATGGATACTCATCACTCTCCTATGCAGCAAGCGGTTGGTTTTGATAACGTTAAAGCCGCTTTTGATATCACGACAGCACTTTTAAATAAAGGCTATCGCAATATTGTTTATATAGGAGCAAGGCTCGATGTACGAACACGCCTAAAATTTCAAGGCTATTCAGATGCTATGTTAGCTAAAGGCTTTACGCCTAAAAGTGTGATGACTGATCAAGCTTCATCTTACAGTTTAGGCGCTGAACTTTTACAAAAAGCGCGTACTGACTACCCAAATACTGACTGTTTGTTTTGTACTAATGATGATTTAGCAATTGGGGCTATTTTTGAGTGCCAGCGAAGCAACATTTTAGTGCCTAGCCAAATAGGGGTTGTGGGTTTTCATGGTCATGATATTGGCCAAGCAATGGTGCCTCAATTAGCAAGTGTGATCACCCCTCGTTATCAGATAGGTAATGTTGCGGGAAGAGAGTTGTTGAGCCGGATTAATTCCGATTTGGATACTAGCATGAATTATGAGCAAGTAATTGATACTGGTTATATAGTTCATCTAGGTGAAAGTGTTTAAATACTCTAATTATATGAGCCTAATTACATGAGCTTAATTACCTGAGCCTAAATAACAAAAGGCTCAGGTGATTTTTATATGTGTGATGATAACTCTACACACTGTAAATTTACAAAAACAGAGAAATAATCATAGCGACAAGTGCGCCAACAGTACCAATAATGGTTTCCATTACTGTCCATGTTTTAAGAGTTTGCATTTCGCTCAAACCGAGATAGCGACTTGCTAACCAAAATCCTGAGTCGTTTACATGGGAGAGCACAATAGAGCCCCCACCAATAGCGATAGTGACAGCGGCAAGCTGCGCTCCATCAAGGCCTAAAGGCTGAAGCATTGGAATAATTAAGCCACACGCTGTAAGCATAGCTACTGTCGCAGAGCCTTGAATGACCCGCACAGCGGCTGATAATACAAAAGCGAGTATTACAATCGGTAAGCCTGAGCCAGCTAAGTAATTACCCAGTGCCGTACCTACTCCTGAATCAACTAATACTTGTTTAAATACCCCACCGGCACCAGTGACAAGAATAATAATTCCCGCAGGTTGTAAGGCACTACCACAAATTTCCATGATTCTAGCATTAGGGACACCGCGCCTTGCGCCGAGCAAATAAAATGCCATTAGGCAGGCAACTAAAATTGCAGTAAATGGATGACCTATAAAGGCTAACCAATTATATAAATCAGAGTCTTTTTCAACAAAGCGGCTACCAATAGTATTTAAACTAATCATAATTAATGGCAGAGCAATTAAACCTAATGCTAATCCAAAACTAGGCGTGCCTTTACCAACTCTTTGGTTATCGTCGATTTGTTCGTGCTGTGGGAGTTCTACATGAATAGATTTAGAAATAATAGAGCCCCAAATTGGACCTCCTATAATCATTGCCGGTATGGCAGCAATAAGGCCAAATAAAATCATATAACCATAGTCAGCGCCTAACTGGGAGGCAACCAAAATCGGCCCTGGCGCAGGAATAAGAAACGCCTGACAAGACGCTATTCCAGCAAGTAGCCCAATACCAATTTTAACAACGCTGCCACCGCCTTTTCGTACCACAGCAAAAACAATACCGATTAAAAGTACAACGGCCACATCAAAAAAGAGGGGGAGGGCACAAATAAAGCCCGTAAAGGTAAGCGCCCAATTAGCGTTTTTTTCTCCAAAACGGTGTAAAATTGTGTGGGCAATACGATCCAGCGCGCCGGTTTCTTCCATTACTTTGCCAAACATGGCACCTAAAGCGACCACAACCGCTACAAAGCCTAGTGTTCCGGCCATTCCCTTTTGAATTGTAGCGGCAATTATTTCAGGGCTCATTCCTGAGAGTAATCCTGCAATCATAGAAACAAGGATTAAAGAGACGACAGCATGTAGTCGTACTTTCATTACTAAGAAAAGCAATAAAAATATGGAGCCTGCCGCTGTTAGTATTAATGATAAATCTGACATTTTTCCCTACTTATATTCAGTGTGAATTATGATGTTTAGTGTGTGTTTAACTTCACTTTCGCATTTGTTACGGGTAACATGTTGCCCGTAACTCAATATGATATATACATTGAAAATAATTAATTATTAAATTAAGGCGAGGGTAAATACATGAGTAACACAAATGTAGGTCGTGTTTATATTGTAATGGGGGTTTCAAGCACAGGAAAGTCAAGTGTGGGTGATGCATTAGCAAAGCGCATTGGCGCTAAATTTATCGACGGAGACGACTTACATCCCAAGGCTAATATATTAAAGATGTCATCTGGGCAGCCTTTAAATGATTCTGATCGTGTGCCTTGGCTAGAAAGAATACGTGATGCTGCATTTAGCATTGAAAAGAAAAATGAAATTGCGGTAATAGTCTGCTCAGCATTAAAAAAGAAATACCGAGAACAAATATGTGATGGAAATACATGCATTACCTTTTTACATCTTTTTGGTGATTTTGAGCTGGTTAAAAGCCGTATGCAGGACAGAAAAGGGCATTTTATGCCTGTTGATTTACTCAAAAGCCAATTTGAAACGCTAGAAGTACCAAAAGAAGATGAGCCCAATGTTATAAATATAGATATTAATAACTCATTTGAGCAAGTAGTCGAAAGCTGTATTAGCGCAACTAAAATGAATAGCCACAACAAGTAAAAAGTTTTTAGTTAACTGTTAACTGTTACTTTTAACATTAGGGGCTTTATTTGTTATGAGTTAGCATCTGCTCGTGGTGTTTCTAAAATCGCTTTTTTTTCATCTTCAGATAATATTATCCAATCAAAAATTTCTTCGTTGGTACGCCCACACCCGGTGCAGTAACCGCTGCGCCTTTCGCATATTCCTAGGCAATCAGTTTTAAATTTAGATGGTTTTTTGTTTTGATTTAATTGGCGCATTGTTAAAGTCCTAATGGTGGTGCAATTTCAAAGCGAGTAGAAAACCCATTACCTTCTTGATTGGTAGAGAGTGTAATGACAGGGGTTTTGGTATCAAGTACAAAGGTGCTGTAAATTGAACTTGCTGTTTCTTTTTGGCTTTCAAACCAACCTGTTTTGGTTAAGCATTGGCGTAATTGCTTAGCCAGTTTTTGATGAGACTTTATTGTTTGCGTTTGTGTTTTAACAGGTGTTTGGCATTGGTAACTTACTTGCTCTGACTGATTTAAAGTAACTGTACAGTTTGCTCCAATCATATGAGTATTCGTGCGCCATTGATTAGTAAACTGGTTATTTACTTTATCTGTTTTTATTGAATTAAAACCAGACTCATAACCATTTATTAGGTTATTAATGGTGCTGCATTCATCGGGTATTACTGAGGTTTTTACAGACTGATTTGTTGTATTAGTGGTTGCTGTAGTCTGATTAGTTTTGCTGGTACAGCCCGCTAAAATAAACGCGATGATAAGAAGAATAATATAGTTTTTCATAGTTCACAGTAACCGATTAATTGAGCCTCGCACTATACCATACATAATTTACTCAACTAAAAGCGAAAAACAAAAAGGCCCATAAAATATGGGCCTTTTGTAATTTGCTTTAGCAGGTGCTATTTATGGCGACCTTGCAAGCATTTAACTACATCTTCAAGGGCTAAGCCTTGGCGTTGTAGCAATACGGTAAGGTGATAAATTAAATCAGCAGACTCGTTTGTTAGCTCATCGTTATCGTGTTTCATAGCGGCAAGGGCAACTTCTACGCCTTCTTCACCTACTTTTTGACAACTACGGCTTAAGTCTTTTGCAAATAATGACGCTGTGTAGCTTTTTTCAGGGTCGTCGTTTTTACGCGCTACAATCACATCTTCTAACTGTGCTAAAAAGCTTAAACTTGGTTTTGCTTCATCACCAAAACAGCTTTGTGTACCTAAGTGGCACGTTGGGCCTTCTGGGTTGGCAAGGACTAAAATTGAATCGTAGTCACAATCGGTATGCACAGATACTACGTTTAAGTAGTTTTCTGATGACTCGCCTTTAGTCCATAAACGCGATTTTGAACGCGAGTAAAACGTTACCTTATTGGTATCAAGGGTAACAGCGAGTGCTTCGCTGTTCATAAAGCCTTGCATTAAAATAACACCCGAGCGGGCATCTTGAATAATAGCAGGGATCATGTCACTTTTAGCGAAATCGACTTGAGCTTGGTTTTGTTGTGTTACTTGCATAATCTTGCTGCCACTTGGTTATCTGTTAAAAATTGTTTTAGTTCGCCAATGTTAATCACATTTTTATGAAAAACGCTGGCGGCTAATGCACCATCTACTTTGCTTTGTTTAAATACATCAACAAAATCTTGCATAGAGCCCGCACCGCCTGAGGCGATTAAAGGAATGTGACATAGCTCGCGAATTTTACTTAACTGCTTGTTGTCGTAACCGTTACGAACGCCATCTTGGTTCATACAGTTTAATACGATTTCGCCTGCGCCTAAGTCTTGTACGCGTTTAACCCATTCTTGTGTTTTATAACGCGTACGGCTTGATGCATTAGGATCGCCAGTTAATTGATACACTAAATATTCACCGGTCGTTTCATCAAAAAAACTATCAATGCCGACTACAACACATTGCTTACCAAACTCATCGTGTAATTCTTTAATAAGTTCAGGGCGTGCAATAGCAGGGCTGTTAATACTTATTTTGTCAGCACCGCGCTCTAAAACACGCGCTGCATCAGCGACCGATTTAATACCGCCAGCTACACAAAATGGAATATCGATATTGCGTGCAATGCTCTCTACCCAGTTTACATCAAGTAGGCGTTTTTCAACGCTTGCACTGATTTCGTAAAAAACCAGTTCATCGGCGCCAGCTTCGCTGTAGGCTTTAGCCATTGTTAAAATATCGCCAACTATTTCATGGCCTTTAAACTTAACGCCTTTAACTACTTGACCGTCTTTAACGTCTAAACATGGAATTATGCGTTTTGATAACATGCCAATGCCTCCTCAACGCTAAATGCGCCATCAAGCAGAGACTTGCCTAAAATAACGCCGCCGACACCTAGCTCTTTAAGCTTTTTAATGTCGTCAAGTGAGCTTACGCCCCCTGAGGCTTGCACTTTAATTGTGCTGTTATGGCGAGTTAAGTCTTCGTAAAGCTCAAACGATGGACCCGTCATGGTGCCATCTTTACTGATGTCCGTGCATAAAAAGTCAATAACACCTAAGCCCACGTAAAAATCTACCAGCTCAAGTAAACCAAATTCAGATTCACTTAACCAACCGTGCGTAGCAGGTGCCCAGCCCGTGGCTGTTTTATTTACATCAAGAGCAATTACAAAATGCTCTGCGCCAAATTGTTCAATCCACGCTTTTACTTGTTCGCGTTTTTCTACTGCCATTGAACCAATAACAACTTGGTTTGCACCGGCTTTTAGCCAATCACTTACATCTTGCTCTGAGCGGATACCGCCGCCCACTTGGTACGGTACATTAAGTGCTTTGGTTGCAGCTTGAATATGTTTCCACTGTTTTTTACTTGGATCGCGTGCACCTTCTAAATCAACAAGGTGCAGTTTACCTGCGCCGCTGTCGGCGTATTCTTTTAAACGCGCGCCAAGTTCGAAAGGGTAAAACTGTGCTGTGTCGTATTTACCTTGATACAAGCGCACAATTTGATTTTGTAATACGTCTAATGCTGGAATAATCACAAATAATCTCTTTTTTGTTAGTTAATGGGCAGCTTACAACTGCCAATCAACAAAATTTTGTAATAAACGTGCGCCAACTTTTGCGCTGCGCTCTGGGTGAAATTGCATGCCTGCGTAATTGTCTTTAGCAACAATGGCTGAAAAGGTTTGACCGTATTCGCCGCTTACAAGTGTGGCGTCGTTTACGGTGTGCGCAAAGCTATGAACAAAATACACTTGCTCATCGAACGTAAGCCCTTTAGTTAGTGCATGCTCTTTGTTAACGCTTAAGTTATTCCAACCCATATGCGGCGACGTTAAATTGCCTACATCAAGTGCTTTTACTTGTCCTGGTATTTTACCTAGGCACTGTACGTTACCTTCTTCGGTGCTTTCGCACAGTAACTGCATACCTAAACAAATTCCCATAAGCGGGCGCTGGTATTCATTTATAGCTTGTTGCCAGCCGTTATCGACTAGGCGTTTCATAGCAACCGATGCATGGCCTACACCTGGTAATATAGCGCGCTCAAAACCCGCTAATTGCTCTGGTGAAGTAATTACTGTTGGCGTTTGCCCTAGGCGTTCAAACGCAAAACGTACTGAATTTATATTGGCACAACCGGTATTAATTATGGCAATCATAAACATCCCTTAGAGCTGGCTGTTTGCTGGGTCGTGTCTTGTGCTACGGCCATACGAAGAGCACGTGAAAACGCTTTAAATAAGCCTTCTACTTGGTGATGACAGTTACCGTCGCTTACCGATAAAATAAGGCTAATGGCGGCGTTATCACTTAAGCTTTTGAAAAAGTGCTCAACCATTTGTACGTCTAAATCACCGGCTTTTTCGCGGCTAAAGTTAGCGTTTAATACAAACGATGCACGACCCGATAAATCAATTTGTGCTTCAGCTTTACATTCATCCATAGGAAGAGCAAAACCATAGCGTGCAATTTGCGATTTAGTACCTAGGGCTTGTTTAAGTGCGACACCAAGAGCAATACCAATGTCTTCAACAAGGTGGTGCTCGTCTATGTGTAAATCGCCTTTGGCTTTGATGTTTAAGCCAATGTTTGCGTGCGTGCGAATTTGATCAAGCATGTGATCAAAAAAGCCAAGGCCGGTGTCTATGCTGCCATTTTTAGTTTGATCTAAGTTTATGGCTACATCAATTTGGGTTTCTTTAGTGTTTCGTGTAACACGACCTTCGCGGTTTGCGGTGGTCAACTTAGTCACTATCGCACTCCAATCGCCGTCGTATAAAATACCTTCACAACATAGATTTTGAGCAAGGCCAATATCAGTTTCGCGGTCGCCAATAACAAAAGAGCGTGCTAAATCTACTTTGCCTGAGCGCATAAGCTCGGTAAGTAATCCTGTTTTAGGTTTACGGCAATCGCAGTTTTGCTCGTTAAAGTGAGGGCAAATTAATACTTCGTCAAAGCTAATGCCTTGGCTTTGCATTATGTCCATCATTTTGTCTTGTGCTATATCAAAGTCAGCAATAGGGAAGCTATCTGTGCCCAAACCATCTTGGTTAGATACCATAACTAAACGGTAACCTGCAGCTTGTAATTGTAACAACGCAGGGATAACGCCAGGTAAAAATGCTAGCTTTTCAAGGCTATCTACCTGTTTGTCGGTAATTGGCTCTTCAATGATAGTGCCGTCGCGGTCGATAAATAAATAGGGGTTACTCATGATACTTCGTTTCCTGCTAAAGGTGCTGTGGAAGCTGGCGTTTGTAAGCCATCTAACCAAATTTTTACTTGTTCAAGTTCTTGTTCACTGCCAATTGAAATTCGTAGCCAGTCGTCTTCACCGTATAGCGTAAAAGCGCGCATAACCAAACCTTGCTCAAGTGCAATTTTAAAATAGTTTTTATCGGCTAATTTTAAAGTAACAAAGTTACCTTCACCAGTGAGAATTTTTAATGCAGCAGGGGAGGCGTTTAGCCAATCCACTAATTTAGCTTTTAAGCTATTTAAAATAGTAACTTGGCGGCGCATTGATGTAATTGCATCAGGTGCAATTGCTTGCGCTGCAATACTTGCTACTACGCCCGATACCGGATACGGCGCAATGACTTTACGAATTGGCGCAAGAGTTGCTGCTTGTGCAAGGGTAAAGCCGGTTCTAAGGCCCGCTAGCGCAAAGGCTTTAGAAAGCGTACGCAAAACCACTACATTACTAAACTCATTAATAAGCTTAGTCGCGCTTTGCTCTGGGCAAAACTCTATATAGGCTTCATCAACAATAACTAATGCAGAACCCGCAAGTGCTGTAGCAATCGCTTTTACTTTATCAAGTGGTGTTAGGCTGCCCGTTGGATTATTTGGGTTACAAATAAATACCAGTTTTGAGCTGCCAACAGCTGCAACTATTTCGTCAGCACTGCCACTTAATAATAATTCTTGTGTAAGCGCGTTAATACCAACGTTGTGTGTATCGGCGGTAACTTTGTACATACCGTAGGTTGGTAAAAATAGCGCAATACTATCTTTAGCTGGCTCACAGTATGTGCGCACTAAAAGCTCAATGCCTTCATCTGCGCCGCGCGTCATTAATACTTTTTCGCTTTCAAGCTCTGTATAAGCGGCGTAACGGTCAATAACCAGTTGCGGTTGTGGATCAGGGTAGCGATTTAAATCCTCAATACTCAGTTCAAGATTTTTAGCATACGGGCTTTCGTTAGCATTTAGCCACGTAGTACCGGTTAGCTTTTCACTTTTTGCAGAGCTGTATGCAGCAAGGGCTGCAATATTCTTAGGTAATAAGCTAGACGCTTGTGCGCTCTCATTGCTCATTTTTAATTGCCTCTAAACGAATTGAAACCGCATTAGCGTGGGCATCAAGGCCTTCTGCATCTGCAAGTGGTAAAATAGCTTTTGAAAGCTGCGTTAAACCACTTTTAGTAATTGTTTGCACTGTGTATGTACGAAAAAAATCAAGTAAGTTTAAGCTAGAATATGTTGCACTGTAACCATATGTTGGTAACACGTGGTTAGTACCCGATGCGTAATCGCCCGCTGATTCTGGCGTGTAGTCACCTACAAATACTGAGCCTGCGTTTTTAACTTTATCTAGGTATGGTGTTGCATCGCCTAGTTGTAAAATTAAGTGCTCTGGTCCGTATTGCGCCGATACATCAAATGCTTGCTCAATTGAATCAACTAAAATAAGTGAAGAATTAGCGAGCGCTTGCTCGGCTGTTTCTTTGCGGCTCAAATTAGCTAACTGGCGTGTAAGTGCCTGCTGAGTTTGTTCTATAATACTCTCGCTGTTACATAATAAAATAACTTGCGAGTCTGCACCGTGCTCTGCTTGTGAGAGTAAATCGGCGGCTATAAATTCTGGGTTTGCACGTTCATCTGCAATAACAAGTACTTCAGACGGACCTGCTGGCATATCAATTGCCATACCTGGAATAGTTTGCGCAACGAGCTGTTTAGCCATTGTTACAAAGCTATTACCTGGGCCAAATATTTTGTTCACTTTAGGAACCGATTCGGTGCCATAAGCCATTGCTGCAATTGCGCCTGCGCCACCACTTTCTATCAAAGTAGTAATGCCACATAACTTAGCTGCATATAAAATAGCAGGGTTAATCGCTTTATCACCTTGTACTGGTGTAGCAAGTACAACGGTTTTTGCGCCGCTTAACTGCGCTAATACACCCTGCATAATAACCGACGATGGCAGTGGAGCACTGCCACCGGGTACATAAATACCGACTGCTTCGATGGCTTGATATTTCAGTTCACATACAACGCCTGGTTGGGTCGATAATTTAATATCTTTTGGCAATTGCGCTTCGTGAAAACGTTTAACGTTTGCATAAGCGGTATCAATTGCGTATTTAAGCTCTGCACTTAGTGCTTGCTCAGATGCGCTAATTTCATCAAGCGGAACACATAAGCGAGGGTTAGATCTATTATCAAACTCTTTAGCCATGCTAAGTAAGGCTTCATCGCCTTGCTCTTTTACGTTAGCTAAAATAGTTTTGCATATAGCTTCAACCTTGGCACTGGCAGAAACTGCAGGGCGCATTAGCGCCGCTGCTTGTACTTGTGAAGATTCCTCATTCCAACGAAGCATGGCACTTACTCCATCATTTTTTCAATTGGCATAACTAAAATAGAGTTAGCGCCTAAGGCTTTTAACTGCTCCATTGTTTCCCAAAATAATGTTTCGCTGCTTACCATGTGAAGTGCTACGTATTCATCGTTACCAGCAAGGGCAAGTAGAGTAGGTTGACCAGAACCAGGTAAAATTTCACAAATTTCATCAAGTTTGTTTTTTGGTGCGTGTAGCATGATGTATTTGCTTTCTTTAGCTTGTCTAACACCACGTAGGCGCGGCATAAGCTTATTGATTAGTGCTAGTTTGTCAGCATCTTGAAGATCTTTATTTTGAATTAAACAGGCGTTTGATTCTAAAATTGTTTCGCCTTGAATTAAGCCGTTAGCTTCAAGTGTTGCGCCAGTAGATACTAAATCACAAATTGCATCAGATAAACCCGCACGCGGTGCTACTTCAACAGAACCCGTAAGCATTACTGTACTTGCGTTAATGCCTTCGCGCTTTAACCACTGAGTTAAAATTTCTGGGTAGGTAGTCGCAATACGTTTGCCTTCAAACCAGCTCTTATCGCGAGCGCCAAGCTCTTGTGGCCATGCAAGTGCAAGACGACAGTAACCAAAGTCTAGTTTTGAAAGTTTGGTTACTTCACTTGGAACACCTTGTCGTTCACGTTCTGCTTGAACTTCTACAAGTACGTTTTCGCCAACTATGCCTAAGTCACATACACCGTCCATTACTAAACCCGGAATATCGTCATCGCGCACACGTAGTACGTCAATTGGCATATTAGTTGAGTGTGCAATTAAGCGTTGTTCACGAAGGTTAAGTTTAACACCTAACTGTTTAAGCAGATCTTGACAATCTTTAGATAGGCGGCCGCCTTTTTGGATGGCGATACGTAGACGATTACTGTTGTTCATTATTCATTTTCCTTTAATTTAAAAACTAAAAACCCCGAGGGGAACCTCAGGGCGAAAATGAATCAATGTTATTTGAATCGCCAGAGGTTCCTTTTAGGAATAACCTCTCAGCGAAAGACCTGACAGGTTATTCCGGTGAATGGTGGTGATGATGTACTGTTGTCAGGTTTAAGCGCATTTTTTATCCTATGTAACTGCCCGTTGTTTTGTTAACGTGCAGTTGTTATCTGTTTAAATAAATTTCGCATTCATAAAAACATAAACAGCTATATTATGGCAAGTTTTTTTTAGCTTAATTAAAGCATATGTTATAACTGTCGATAATATTAAGATAATAAGCGCAATTTTCGCCAACAATTGGTTGTTTATCACTCAAACCAAGTGGTTAATGAATAAAATGAAAAAATAAGGAAGTACTTATGGATATTATGATCCCTTATTTAGGAAGAATAACTAGGCTAGAAGTTGAGTCAAAAAGTGCTTTTCATATTGCGGGTGTGCAAAGTGGGGCTGCCGCTGAAAAAGTTGAATTAGAGAATAAAAAAAGGCGTGAGTTACAAAAAAAGAAAAAGCTCAATATGCTTGATGATCAAAATAATAAAAAAAAGTCTAACCTAGATGATGACAAAAACCCCCATTTAGATACATGGGCTTGATAATACCAACTTTACTAAATACATAAGCAATTAACTCAAAAAGGCCCTTGCGGGCCTTTTTACTATGTATTTTGCTTATGCCAATTAGCTTAAACTTTTAAGCAGATTGGCATTACTCTTGGTTTTTGCTTTTAAATATATAAAAGCTAAATATAGCGAACACACATACTTGAGCCACAATACCTTGCCATGTTGACTTTATACCAAGCCATGCAATATCAAAGCTCATTGGTAGCGGCGCAATACCTATTATATCGGCCTCTTGTAATGCAATAACAGCTTTGCCCATAAGCACAAACGAGAGTGCAAATAATAGGTAAGTGGTAATTGCAAAAAACTTAGCAACCGGTAATTTAATTGAGTATTTAATTAATACCCACGTAATAATAGCCAGTATTGCTACAGCTATCGCAAAACCCGAAGCAATAGATGAATATTGAGCAGGCGAGCTTTGCGTTAATAAAGACTGATAGAACAATACAGTTTCAAAGACTTCTCGGTATACGGCTATAAACGAAAGCCCTGCTAAACCCCATAATGTACCCGACTCAAGACGCTTATCTATATTGTCTTTGATGTATTTTTGCCATTGCTGCGCACTGGTTTTACTGTGCATCCATACGCCAACATAAAGTAAAATTACAGCGGCAAACAATGCACCAGCACCTTCCATAACTTCGCGACTTGCACCACTTATTTCTATTAATGTTTGCGCCGCAGCCCACGTTAAGCAACCAGCAATAAGTGCGGTTACCCAACCAACATGTACATATTTAAGTGCGTCTTGGCGTTTAGTTTTAATAAGTACGGTCATAAGGGCAATAATAACGAGGAGTGCTTCTAGGCCTTCGCGTAGTAATATAACTAAACTCGCTGAGAGGAGTGCACCATCAGTTAGTTTGGTTTCGTTTAGCATGCTATCTGCTTTAGCGAGTTGAGCTAGCGCTGCACTTACTTTTTCGCCAACGATGGCTGCATCTTTCTCGTTTTTAAATGTTTGGCGCAGGTTCATCAGTTGTACTTCGATGTTTTTACGCAGTGTTTCGTCGTAGGCATTTAAGTTGTTTTCAACAAGCTCAAAGCCATCTAGGTAAGCGCTAATTGCTAAATCACTTGCTTGTGAGTAATTGCCTTTAGCATGCGCGGCTTGCGCTGCAAGCAACTGCGTGCGAGTAACCGTTATCGGATTCTTTTTACCGGTAAATAGTTGCTCTGGATTACCACGAAGCCATTTAACGTAATGTGCTTGTGCTTCACTTTGACCTGCCGATAATTGTGCAGGGTTTAAGTTTACAATCTGCGAAGCGGTAATGTTTTGCTCTAGGTTTTGTGGTTTTTGAACATCTTTAAATGCCAAGCTACCTACATAAAAAGCTAAAGACCAACGTTGTTGTTCATTAAATTGAGTAAAAGCAACCATTGGCGTGTCGTTAATACCGTTACTTACAGCGTCAAATAAACCCATTAATGAGCGGTTAGTTGCGCGTTCTTCATCGGTAAAGTTGGTAGGCTCTGGCGATAAGTTTTTTGCAAGCGGGCCGTCGCCTTGACCACTTGGGCCGTGACACATTGAACAGTTAGCAGCAAAAAGCGCTTTAGTTTGCTCAACAGGAAGTAGTGATGTAGGTAACGATAGTTGCGGCATAAAGGTCAGTAGCGACTCACGAAGCGCTGAGCTTGCTGCACGTACATCGGCAACACTCGCTTTATTGGCAATCGCTGTATGCAGGGCTTTAGCTTGTGCTTTTACTGTATCAAACTCATTTGTTTGGCTTGATAGCTGTCCAGCTTGCTCAATAATAACGTGCGAAAATTCAGTCATTTCTTGATATTCGTCAGGATCAAGTATTTCACCATTCCCAACAGCTGCCACGTAATCAACACCTACATACTCTGCAATCTGTGCAATTTGTTTTATTTTTGTTTGCTCATTAGGCGAGGCTGAAACACTAAAGCTTGCCATGACCATTATAAAAAGCATAAAAAAACATTGAAATTGTCGTTTGCTCAGAGACACCAAATTTAAAAACATGTGAGAATTATTTATGGACATCGAAAAGCCCTGTAGAGGAAAAGTCAAAATTATAATTGTTTTCATTTGCATTTCAAGCGGATTAATTTAAACAAAGCAGATAAATAAAAAGGATAACAATTTATAGAACTTTAAAGTGTTTTTGTAACACGTGAGTAACAGTAACCAAGTGATTTTTATAATAACTTGGTTACTGAATATGTTGCAGACAAAGCATTTATTATTTGGCTTGCTCAGCTGACTTAATGCTGCTTTGAATAAGCGGCGATATAGTTAAGCCTTGTACAATAATAGAAAATATAACCACTACGTAAGTAACAATAACGATTAGGTTATGTAGGTCTGAACCGCCTACAAAAACTTGCTCGCGTGGGATTGCTGCCGCCATTGCCAGAGCAAGGCCACCACGTAGTCCACCCCAGGTCAAAATTTTAACACTGTGTTTATCGTAAGTTCTAAAGCGTTTAAAAATTACAAATGGTGCGCCTACACTTATAAAGCGTGCTAGTAATACAACAGGTACCATTAATAACCCTAAACCAATTTCTCCAAGCGTGATTGGCATAGTGACTATTAGCATACCTATTATTAAAAACAGTAGAGCATTTAGAAAGCTGTCGGTTGCATGCCAAAAATCTTTTACGTAGCGCGTGTCTTCGGGGCCCGTGCGCTCGGTTGCTTTAGTGCGGGTAATATTACCCATTAATATGCCACTGGTTACCATGGCAAGTGCGCCAGATATTTCCCAAATATTTGCTGCAGCAAAACCTGCTGTTGGGATAGTTAAGGTAATTAATAAGCGAATATTTACGTCGCGGCTATTAATAATTAAAAAGTGGCCAACTAATGCAATGACTAAACCAAACGCAATGCCCCCTATTGCATCTACAAAGAATAGCTCTGCTATGTCACCAAATTGTGCATCTGTGCCATAAAAAGCAACAGAAAATATAGTGGTAAATATAACTAAACCAATACCATCGTTAAATAGCGACTCACCTTCTACTTGAACAGAGATGCCTTCTGGCGCTCGCATTTGTTTAATAATAGCAAGTACAGCGATAGGGTCGGTTGGGCTAATAAGCGCACCAAACAGTAAACAATAAATAAAAGGGACATCAAAACCAAAAACTGAAAATAAATAAAAGCTCAAATAACCCACTATAAATGTGGAAGCAATGGTTGAAAACAATACCAGGGCAGTAATTTCCCACCGCTGCTTACGCAGGGCAAGTAGGTTTATTTCGAGCGCACCCGCATAAAGTAAAAACCCCAACATGCCTTTAAGTAGTAACTCGTTAAAGTCAATACTGGAAACAATTTGGGTCATTGCTAATGCGTTCTGATCGCCTAATAATTTTACTGCAATAATCAGTAATAAAGAAATAACCACAGAGCCGGTAGTAATGGCAATAGTAGTTTGCATTTTGAGGATGTACTGGTTTGCAAAGGCTATAAAAATTGCAATTGCAGAGAGAAAACAAATGAGGTACCAAGCATTCATTGATTAACCTTAACTATTTTTTAAACGACACACAAAAAGGAGGATTATAAACCCGCGTATGTTACTCCTGTAATATTTGAGAGTCACAGTATTTATGCCTAAATATAGCTTTTAATGAGGATTGTTTTTAGTAAGAGTTAATAGGAAATGTGGCTTTGTAAATATTGTCATTATTAAATTAAATGTACGTTATAAATACAGTGTTTGTTGTAAACTTTAGTGGTTAATCACATTATTGAAACGTGTGTTGCATCATAAAATAAAAGTCGATTTTGTAATTACTTGCCCTAAATGCTTTGCTTACGTAAAATCCCGCTATTATTTATTTTAAAGTGATTGGTATTATCAAACAGCTGTTTAGTGCAACCGGGCCTTTGGCGTCATCGTTAGATGGATATACGCCTCGCCAACCACAAATTGATATGGCAGTAGCTGTTGCAGATGCATTAAAAAACAGTTCGCAATTAGTTGTTGAAGCAGGCACGGGTACTGGTAAAACATTTGCATATTTAGCCCCTGCACTTAAATCAAAAGGCCGAACGATAATATCGACTGGTTCTAAAGCTTTACAAGAACAGTTATATCACCGCGATTTACCTCAATTAGTGAAAGCGCTAGGTGCTTCTAAAAAAACCGCCTTATTAAAAGGGCGTGCCAATTACTTATGTACCTACCGACTTAATCAGCATGTTGCGCATGTACCTACTGACGACTCCGACGTAATGCACCAACTAGCTATGGTGGCTAAGTTTGCCAGTGAAACGCAGTCAGGCGATTTAGCCGATTGTATTGGTATAGAAGATGACGCGAAAGTACTGCCTTATGTAAATTCAACCGCCGATAATTGCTTAGGTAAAGAGTGTCCAGATTTTCAAAGCTGTTATATACGCAAAGCACGTTTAACTGCGGCCGATGCCGACGTAGTTGTGATTAATCACCATTTATTTTTTGCCGACATGGCCGTAAAAGAAAGTGGCTTTGCTGAGCTTATGCCAAAAGCCGATGCGTATATATTTGATGAAGCCCACCAGTTAAGCGAAATTGCCAGTGATTATTTTGGTGAGAGTATTAGTACTAAAAAGCTGGTGGATTTAATTAATGATTTACGTGCTATTTATAGAGCCGAAATTCCCGATATGCTGCAGCTAGGTAAAAGCTTAAATAAGCTTGAAACAAGCGTTGCTGATTTACGATTACAGTTTGGTGTTGATGGCAGTAGAGGCGATTGGCGAGAAAAGCTAAGTGATAAACAAATATGCGCGGCGCTTCATCGTGTGATCAGTGATTTAGATTTTGTTTATCAAGTACTTAAACTTTGCCTAGATAGAAGCGACAAAATTGAGCACCCATTTGAACGTGCACTTGCGTTTAAAGGGCAGTTAGAGCGGGTTTTTGATACAGCTCAAACCGGTTTTAGTTACTGGTATGAAACAACGCGCCGTTATTTAACGATTAATATAACGCCATTAAATGTATCCGCTAAATTTGCTCAAATGATGCAAGACACGGGGGCAGGCTTTGTATTTACTTCAGCAACACTTTCGGTCGACAACAAACTAGAGCACTTTAATGCAAGCCTTGGTTTAAAACCAAAACAAAGCATGATGGTAGATAGCCCATTTGATTACCCTAATCAGGCGTTGCTGTGTTTACCGCGTTACTTACCTGAATCGCACGCTGATAATATGCCCCATGCAATTGTAAAATTAACACTTGAGCTTATAAAGTCAGCGCAAGGGCGTTGTTTTGTGTTATTTACGAGCTATCGAATGATGCACTTAGTTGCCGAAGGGCTCACCACACAAATAGACTACCCAGTTTATATGCAGGGGCAAATGTCTAAGCGTATTATTTTAGAGAAATTTACTCGCCATGGTAATGCTGTATTACTGGGCACGGCTTCATTTTGGGAAGGCGTTGATGTACGCGGCAGCACATTAAGCTGTGTTATTATAGACAAATTGCCATTTGCAGCCCCTGACGATCCATTGCTTCAAGCTAAAATGCAAGATTGCCAAATGCAGGGAAAAGACCCTTTTTCACACATACAATTACCGCAGGCTGTTATTGCGCTAAAACAAGGTGTAGGGCGTTTAATTCGAGATAGTAAAGACAAAGGCGTACTTGTAATATGCGATAATCGCTTAGTTACACGCCAATATGGCCAAGTATTTTTAAAAAGCTTACCGCCGATGCGCCGCACGCGAAGCTTAGAAGATGCCAATACATTTTTAAAACAAATTAATTAGAGTAATAAAATGATCAAAAGTAATATTCTTGCCCTTGATGCTTCAACTGAAGCACTTTCAATTGTTTTACATTTTCAGGGCCAAACATTTCATCATTTTGAAGAATGTCCGCAGCAACATAGCCAAAAAATACTTCCACTTGTGGATGAGCTATTAACTAAAGCAAACTGTAAATTAAAAGACTTAGATGTCATTGGTTTTGGGCAAGGCCCGGGCAGTTTTACTGGTGTGCGTATTAGTGTAGCAATAGCGCAAGGTTTAGCGTATTCAACTAATTTGCCACTTGTAGGTGTGTCTACTTTGGCTATTATGGCGCAACAAGCGTTTGAACAAAACGGTAGTGTGAGTGTTTATCCAAGCATAGATGCGCGTATGGGGGAGATATACTTTGCACATTACCAAGCGCAAAATAATCTAATGCTTTTAGTTAACCAAGAATGCGTTATAAAACCTGATTTACTAAACAATGATTATATAGCGACCAATGAGCCATCTGTAGCGGTAGGCACGGGCTTTAAAACCTATCCTGATGCGCTTAATGACTTTGAAAACGTGACAATTAATACTGATATTACATTGCCTGATGCGCGTTATATGTTAGCGCATGTTGAAGCCGCGTTTTTAGCGGGTGACGTTGTAAAAGCGAGTGACGCTCAACCTAAATATGTGCGCGATACGGTAACGTGGAAAAAGCTACCAGGACGTGAGTAATCATATTATTTGCAAATTGGTTGTTTTTAAATCATAATTTTATGCGATATTAAGGTTGGAGACGCGTAATGACGCTGCCTATTGGTTCAGGTTTTTTTTCCGGAGATATTCCGGGTAGGGTTAGCCCTACTAAAGTTGTTACTAATAAACCACAGAGTTTATTAGACCAGCCGGCTGCTCAAAAAACGAATACCGATTATGTAAAAAGCAGTGTCGAGGGCGTCGAACTGGCTAATCAACTGTTTAAAAGCAGTGCTAAAAGCAATGAATACAGCCAAACAATTTACGACCAACCGACAGCTCAAGTAAGCAAAGCGATTTCTACTTATACTGAATTTGCCAATTTAGAACGCAGAGCCGAAGTACAAAATTTAATAGGCGTTGATATATACGCTTAAAGCTCATTCAAACGTTTAGATAAATACAGTGATAAAATTTAATAAAAAGCCCGAACATGTGTTCGGGCTTTTTACGTTCAAAACGAGGTAAAACTTACTGTTCAATAAAGCCAATTAGCTTATCGGCAATATCAGTATTATTTTGTGAGCCAATAAATTGCTCACTGCCTTTGCCATAGGCAAATACTTGAACGTCTACAGCGGTGTGTCCGCCGGTTGTCCAGCCAGTAAAGCTCGCATCACTAATAATACTTTTAACAGCTAAATTAAGCGCTTTTTCGCCCATTTTTTTAGCTTGCTCAAGTTTGATTTGGTTTTCGGTTGTAAATTCAATATTGGTGTTAGCATTCCATACTGGTTTTAAGTCTTTAGACTCCATAAGTTTGTCTGTTAACTTACTAGCAGTTGCCTTAACACCCTTAATTACGTCTGTTTCCCATTTAAATTGGCCGTGCGAACCAATAGTTAAACCGCCCGTTGAGTGATCGGCTGTGACTACAAGTATAGTGTCTTTATTTTTATCAACGTACGCTTTTGCTTTTTCGATTGATTTAGCAAAGTCGTCCATTTCAGCCATCGCACAGGCTATATCGTTAGAGTGACCACACCAATCAATTTGGCTGCCCTCAATCATCACAAAAAAGCCTTCTTCGTTCTGGTTATCTAGTAAACCAAGCGCTTTAGATGTTAACTGAGTAAGGCGAGTTGGGTTCATATCAAGTGCAAATGGCAGGCCTTTGCTTGCATACAAACCAATGGCAGGTATTTGTGTAATTTGGCCCAGATTATTAATATCGTCACCGTATTGATAACCTGCTGCTTTAAATTCTTCAACTAAATTACGGTCATCACGAATAAAATATTTAGTACCGCCACCTAGCATTAAATCAACGGGTAATTTACCAGCAATCTTATTATCAATATAATCGTTAGCAATATCATCGTAGTTGTAACGAGATTCATTGTGAGCTGTAAAGCTAGCAGGCGTTGCATGGTTTATTTGTGACGTTACAACAAGCGCTGTTGTCATACCACGCTCTTTTGCTATTTCAAGCATAGTTTTAACTGGTTTCTTGTCTGTATCTACAGCAACTGCGCCATTATAACTTTTATGACCGCTACTAAGCGCTGTAGCACCAGCAGCACTGTCTGTTACATAAGTATGGTCGTCAGGGTAGGTATGAGCCATGCCTTTTAAAATAGTGTCAAAAACCGTGCCTTCTACTTCTTTTGTTGCAGGGTCATCTTTAAAATAGCGATAAGCCGTGGTGTAAGCCGGACCCATGCCGTCACCAATCATATAAATTACATTTTTAGGTGCTGATTCTGCGTAAGCACCAGAAGCGGTGCATAAAAGTGCCAATAAGCTGATCTGTTTTTTCATGGTTGTACCTTATGAGTGTACCTTATTTAATAGCCGCTGATATTGTATACAGATAGGATGATAAATAAATGAATATCTGAGATATTTATAATTTATACTTTGATTTTATATACATAGAATTGTAGTTAACGCTGTTAGTTCTATTTATTTAAATTATACTGGTTATAGCCTAAGTACATATAATACCACTACCTTTTGATTGTTTGAAAAGTATACAAAACAAACTTGTTGAAAACGGTTGGTTTGTTGCTTTTGATTTAAGTGGTTGATAGTGTTGGGTTTTATTTTCATTCTTTGCTTTTTTTGACATCATAAAGATAATTAAATCGTGAATTTGGCACCATTTTCTAAGTTAGTGGTCTGACAACTTGTATGCTATAAATAATGATGCTCTAAATTAATAAAGGACTTACCGTGCAGCCATTTAATATTGAAACAAATAATTTAAATATTCATGGCTTAAAAGTAGGTTCAGGGAACGAAATAGTAATAGCGTTGCATGGGTGGTTAGACAACTGCCATAGCTTTATGCCAATGTTAAACAACGTTAACCCAGAGCACACTTGGTACTGCATTGATTTTGTTGGGCACGGTTTATCGTCTTGGCGAAGTGATGATGCACACTATTATTTTATTGATTATATTGATGATGTGTACCAACTTATAAGTGCGCTTGGTGTTAAAAAAGTACATTTAGTAGGTCATTCAATGGGGGCTATGGTTGCAGGACTTTTTGCTAGCTGCTTTAGTGATTATGTAAAGTCTGTTACCTTTATTGAGGGAATTGGTTGTGTTACAACCCCTAGTGAAGGTGTGTGTGAACAGTTAAAAAGTGCAGTACTAAATAGAGAGCGTTTAAAAAATAAAAAGTCGAGAATTTATAAGTCGAAAGAACTTATTTATGAAGCACGCGCTCAAACAACCGATTTAAATAGCGAGCTTATTACGCTATTAATGCAGCGAAATATAAAACAGGTTCTAGATGGTTTTGCGCTAACAACAGATCCAAAGCTCAAAAATCACTCAGGTTTTAGGTTTAATGAGGCGCAATGTATTGGTGCAATAAAAGATTTAATTGCACCATGTCAATTAATTTTAGGTAACGAAGGTTATTCGTTTGTAAAACAAAATTTGGCAAAGTATATTAGTTATTACAATAGCTTGAAGGTCATTAATGTAGATGGTGGGCATCATTGCCACATGCAAAGCAGTGAACTATGTTTTGAGCATATTCAAGACTTTATGCTGCAAAATGGTGCATGTTAATTGTAAGTTTGTGTTAAATGTGGGATTATTCCTGCATTAGAGTATTTGCTCAATTGTTAAAGCGCCTTACTTAGATTAAGGTTAATAAAAATATAATTATAAACAGGGGCTAAGAGTGGAAAAAATCTGGCTTAAGCGCTACCCAGAGGGTATGCCTGAAACAATCGATCCTGAGCATTACAACTCGTTACTCGAAGTGTTCGAAAAAAGTTTTAGTGACTACACCGATTTACCTGCATTTACGAATATGGGTAAAACGATGTCTTACGATGAAATAGACACAGCAACAAAAAAAGTTGCTTCCTATATTCAAAATGATTTGGGTCTTAAAAAAGGCGACAAAGTTGCCGTAATGATGCCTAACTTACTACAAACACCAGTCACAATTTTAGGTGTTTTGCGTGCAGGTTGTGTGGTTGTAAATGTTAACCCACTTTACACAGTACGTGAATTAGAGCATCAGCTAAAAGACTCTGACACTACGGCTATTTTCATCCTAGCAAACTTTGCTGACACACTTGAAAAGTCACTTGCTCATACTGATGTTAAACATATTGTGGTTACGCAAGTAGGCGATATGGTTGGCGGGCTTAAAAAGCATGTAGTTAACTTTGTTGTGAAGCACATTAAAAAAATGGTGCCAAAGTTCAACTTGCCTAACACAATTAAATTTTCAGACGTTTTAGCTGCAGATGAAGCTAAATATACGCGCCCTGAAATGAGCTTGTCTGATCTTGCATTTTTACAGTACACCGGTGGCACAACAGGTGTATCTAAAGGGGCAATGCTGAGCCATGGCAACATGGTTGGTAACCTTGAACAAGTTTCAGGTTGTTTAGACAAAGTGTTAAACCGTGGTGAAGAAGTGGTTGTGACTGCTTTACCGCTTTATCATATATTTGCCTTAACAGCTAACTGCCTAACATTTATGAAGTACGGTGGTTTAAATATATTAATTACAAACCCACGAGATATGCCTGGGTTTGTTAAAGAGCTGGGTCAGCACAATTTCACAGCTATTACCGGTGTTAATACATTATTTAATGGTTTATTAAACACACCAGGTTTTGCTGAACTTGATTTTAGTCATTTAAAAATGTCTTTAGGCGGCGGTATGGCCGTTCAACGTCCTGTTGCTGAAAAATGGCAAAAAGTGACTGGCTCAAAATTAATGGAAGGTTATGGCCTTACAGAATGTTCTCCTTTAGTTACTATTAGTCCTTTTGATTTGAAAGCATATAATGGCTCTATTGGTTTACCAGCGCCTAACACTGATATTAAATTGGTTTTAGATAACGGCGAAGAAGCCGCTAAAGGTGAACCTGGCGAGCTTTGTGTTAAAGGCCCGCAAGTCATGGTTGGTTATTACAAACGACCAGATGCAACCGCTGAATGTTTAAAAGACGGCTGGTTTGCTACAGGTGATATTGCGACTTATGATGACGAAGGTTTCTTCTTTATTGTAGATCGTAAAAAAGACATGATCATCGTATCTGGCTTTAATGTTTTTCCTAATGAGATTGAAGAAGTAGTGGCTATGCACGAAGGTGTGCTTGAAGTAGCTGCTATTGGTATTCCTCACGATGTAAGTGGTGAACAAGTTAAAGTTTTTGTTGTGAAAAAAGACCCTTCTTTAACTGAAAAAGATATAATAAGTCACTGTCGTGATAATTTAACTAATTACAAGGTCCCCAAGCTGGTAGAGTTTAGGGATGAGTTACCTAAGACTAACGTAGGTAAGATACTCCGAAGAGCCTTGAAAGATTAGCAACCTATAAAAAAGCCGACATATGTCGGCTTTTTTATTGTAGGAGATTAAGTGCAATACCAATTGATCGAAACCCAAAATCAACTGAACACTTTTGTTGAACAAATAAAAAATAAACCTATTTTAGCTATTGATACTGAGTTTATGCGTCGTCGTACTTTGTATCCAGAAGTTGCACTTATCCAAGTTTTTGATGGTGAGCATTTAGCGCTTATTGACCCATTAGCGGAACTTTCACTATTTGATTTTTGGGAAATACTTAAAGATCCTGAAGTTTTAAAAGTACTGCATTCTCCTTCAGAAGATATTGAAGTTTTTCAAAAGTACGCAGGCTTTGTCCCAGCCCCATTATTTGATACACAATTTGCGTTGCAGCTACTCGGTGAAGGTAACTGTATGGGTTTTGCTCTTATGGTAAAAGAGCTGCAAGGTATTGAAATAGATAAAAGCGAGTCACGCACTAACTGGCTGCAACGCCCGTTAACTAAAAAACAATTAGACTACGCGGCTGCTGATACTTTTTACTTATTACCGTGTTTTGAGCTGATTATCGATCGTATTAATGCCGCTGGCTTCTTTGACATTGTAATAAACGAAAGTGAATTGATTGCCAAAAAACGTGCATTTCAAACACCTGACGAACTTTTATATAAAGATATTAAAAATGCATGGCAACTTAAACCGCACGAACTGGCGGTGTTAAAAGAGCTTGCTGTATGGCGAAGAAATAAAGCTATCAAGAAAAATTTGGCGCTTAATTTTGTGTTAAAAGAACATAACATGACTGAAATTGCCAAACGTGGTCCTTCAAGTTTAAACGCTCTACGTCAAATTCCAGGGGTTGAAGCTATTGAAGTTAATCGCTCTGGTGTCGATATAATAAAGTGTATTGAAGCTGCTAAAGAAGTCCCAGATGCTCAGCACCCTGATGTACTTAAGCGCTTAATTGATTTTCCTACTTATAAAAAAGTAGCAAAAGATATAAAACAAAAAATCACTAAAGTAGCTAAAGAGCACAATATACCAGAAGACGTTATGGCTTCTAAAAAGCAAGTCAATCAACTGATTAGTTGGAATTGGAAGTTAACTAATGAGCAAAAACAGAGTCATATAAAGCCTGATTTATTGAGCTCTTGGCGATATACCTACGTTAAAGACGCTTTAAAAGAATGGGATACTTAAGACTAAATATTTTCTTTAACTGTGTAATACTTATCTATAGTTTTTGTGTTACATAGTTAAAAGTTTTAGTTGCACGAAGGGGATTAAAACGTAGGTATTTAGAAAGTTATTGCGAAAATAAAGAGGGCGCTTATAAAGCGCCCTTTCTTGAATTACTTCTTTTCTTCATCAGGTAGTGTAACGTTTAGCTCAAGTACGGCTAAATCGTCTTCGTTCTGATCAAACTGAACCTGAACTGCATCGGTACTTACGTTCACGTATTTACGGATCACATCTAAAATGTCTTGTTTTAATTGTGGTAAGTAATCCGGCGTTCCTCGTTGAGAACGCTCGTGCGCGACAATGATCTGCAATCGCTCTTTTGCTAGTGACGCACTGTTTTTCTTTTCTGAGCGGAAGTAGTCAAGTAAAGACACGTTAACCTCCAAAAATCCGTTTAAATAAGCCTTTTTTCTCAACGTCTAAGAAGCGAAAATCGACGGTTTCACCTAGTAAGCGGTTAATTGCATCAGAATAAGCTTGGCCTGCATCAGATTCTGTATCCAATATAACAGGTTGGCCTGAGTTTGAAGCACTTAATACCGCTTGCGATTCAGGAATAACACCTAATAGTGGGATTGACAGAATATCTTGCACATCTTCTACCGATAGCATTTCACCTTTTTCAACACGACTAGGATTATAGCGTGTTAATAGTAAGTGTTCTTTAATGTTTTCTAGGCCTTCTTCAGCACGTTTTGATTTGCTGTGTAAAATACCTAAAATACGATCTGAATCTCGAACTGACGACACTTCTGGATTTGTTGTCACGATTGCTTCGTCAGCAAAGTACATTGCCATCATAGCGCCAGCTTCAATGCCTGCTGGTGAATCACACACAATGTAATCAAAGTCTTCTTTTAATTCGTTTAATACGCGTTCAACACCTTCACGAGTTAATGCGTCTTTATCACGAGTTTGTGAAGCGGGTAGTAAAAATAATTTATCTACACGTTTATCTTTAATAAGCGCTTGGTTAAGGTTTGCCTCACCATTAATTACGTTTACAAAGTCATAAACAACACGGCGTTCACAACCCATAATTAAATCTAAGTTACGTAAACCAATATCAAAGTCGATAATAACTGTTTTATAGCCTTTTAACGCTAAGCCTGTGCCAATTGCAGCACTTGATGTTGTTTTACCAACACCGCCTTTACCTGAGGTAACGACAATTACTTTTGCCATGAGATTTATCCTTTAACCAAAGCTGAAATTTCTAATGATTCGTCTTTTTGTTGTATTTGCACTGCATTTCCCCAATGTTCACCTTGTAGTGAATCACTGATCCAGTAGTTACCATCTATTGAAACCAGCTCGGCCTCAAGTTTTTGGCAAAAAATGTGTGCTTCTTTAAAACCTTTTGCGCCTGCAATAGCGCGACCGCGTAGCGTGCCATAAATATGCACATTTCCATCGGCAATAACTTCAGCACCATGACTAACCGCGCCAAGTACTATCAAATCTCTATCTTTTGCATACACTTGTTGTCCAGAGCGAACTGTACCGCTAATAATTTGCGCTGGTAAATGCACTGTTTTTTCTACAATCGACGTATTAGCCTCTTGTTTAACAGGTTCGCTCTTAACGTCTTGTGAATAATTCAAAACAGATAAGCCAGCAGCTTTAGCTTGTGTATGTTGCTCATCTGAGCCATTGCATACACCAACAGCGTTAAAGCTCATACGCTCGATTAATGACTTTAAGTGTACAAAATCAAGTGAACTGTTTTTAATTTCAATTAAATTAACAACAATAGGAGCACCCTCAAAAAACTTAGGGGCCTGGGCTATTTTTATATATAGTTGTTCTGCTAAAAGGTTTATATCAGTACTATAAAGATGCAAAACTGATAACGTAAAAAGATTCCCTTTTAACTCAAAAATTTGGTCCGACATACACGCTCAATTGAATTGTCTGATTAGAAATTAATTTTAGATAAACGTAGGCTGAATAGGGCCTTTATTGAAATTTCTAATCTAATTTTTCTAACTTATTATTACTCTCATGTTATAGTGTGCGGCATTGTTAAGCAAGAATTTATAGGGTCATAATGCTCACTGCAGTATATAAAAGTAAGAAAAAAGCGGATACGTTCTTATTTGTTGAAAAAAGAGATGATTTTGACAAAGTTCCGGAACCTTTAATGGCTATGTTTGGTCAACCTCTTTATGTGATGATCATCAACTTAGCAAAACGTGAGCATTTAGGTGGGTCTGATTTAGAAGCAGTAAAAGGTGCACTAAGTGATCAGGGTTATTATTTACAACTTCCTCCACCGGAACAAAATTTGCTAAGTCAGTTACGAAAAGAAAATGGAGTTGATAGTGATTAAAAAACTTATCGTTATATTATGTGGTGTATGTTTAAGCTCATCTGTGATGGCAAAAACACAGGCCGAATTTCAAGATTATTTAGCAAATTTAAAGCAAGAAGCCATCTCAAAAGGCTATGAAGCAAAACTTATTGATGATGCTTTTGCAACAGCAACATATAAAGAAAAAGTGGTTTCGGCTGATAAAAACCAGCCAGAAGTAAAAGAAACCCTTGAAACGTATTTACCAAAACGCGTACCACAGTGGAAAATAGACCGTGCACGCAAGCTTTATGCAGAAAACAAAGATGTACTTGAAAAAGTAGCGAAAGAGTTTGGAGTACAAGCACGCTTTATAGTGGCATTGTGGGGACTTGAAAGTAACTTTGGCGCCATTCAAGGTGGCCATAATGTTATTTCGTCACTTGTTACACTTGCTTTTGATGGACGCCGAGAAGCGCTTTATAAACGCCAACTTTGGGCTGCACTCGACATTTTAAAATCGGGCCATATCACGCTTGATAAATTTAAAGGCTCATGGGCAGGCGCAATGGGGCAAACGCAATTTATGCCAACTTCATTTAATGCTTACGCGGTTGATTACAATAACGATGGGCGTAAAGATATTTGGACCACAAAAGAAGATGCTTTTGCTTCAATTGCTAACTATTTAAAGCAAGAAGGCTGGAACGACTCTCTTACGTGGGGTCGCCAAGTACAGTTACCTGAAAACTTTGATAGTAAATACGTTTTGGTGCGTGGTACAAAAACGCGCAAGCAGTGGTTAGAATACTGGAATGATTCTGAGCGCTCATTAGCTGATTGGCAAGCAATGGGTGTACGTAAAGCTGATGGCTCTGATTTACCTAAGGTAGACGTACGTGCTGCGCTGGTTATGCCTGATGATATAAATGGCCGTATGTACTTAGCGTACGATAACTACAAAGTGTTTATGCATTGGAATCGCTCGTATTACTTTGCTACTAGCGTAGGTTACTTGTCGGATAGAATTGGTTATCCAAAAATCTAATTATTAAAATATACCTATAAATAAAGCCGCAATTGCGGCTTTATTCTTTTTTGAATATCTTATCTTTTAAGTCAATAACTTTACCAATTCCAGAACCTAGCTTCATCAGCTTATTGAGTTGCTCTGGCGTTAAACGTTGCAGCTCTGATGACCATTTAGTGACAGTTTCAAGTAGGTTGTGAATTTCCCCCATTTGTTTTTGTGCATAAAGCTCATCGTCGTTACTGGCTTCATCTAATAAGTTATCGCGTAGTAATGTTAAGGTGGGCTCAATTTCGCGCTTTTTACGTTCTTCAAATACGCGATTAGCCATATCCCAAATATCGCCAGCAGGGGCGTAGTACTCTTTTCGATCGCCAGGAATATGCTGCACTTTAATTAATTGCCACGATTGCAACTCTTTAATACCCATGCTTACATTACCGCGAGAAATACTAAGCGCATCTGCAATCTCATTGGCTGTCATTGGATTTTTAGTAATAATCAGCAAACCACACATTTGCCCAATCGTACGATTGAATCCCCAGCGGCTGCCCATCTCACCACAATGCATTACAAAGGCAAAATTCTTTTCGGATAAACTCATAGCTTAGTAACTTTCAGTAATTTCAGAAAGTAAATGCTAGCACGCTCATTTTGGATAGCAAGTTCTTAGCCATTTTATAAATTGATTTTAACGACTAAAGTATGATTTAGATTAATATTTATACATCTATATTGGGATATGTTGTACACAACAATACGTAAATAAATCCTTATTTTTAATTTTTTTCACATACGATGGAATGACTATGAAAGCTGCAATTAATAATGAATACAAAGGTAAATTACAAATAACAGATCTGCCAATTCCTGAGGTTGGAATAAACGACGTTTTAGTAAAAATAGCCGCTTGTGGCGTTTGCCACACCGATTTACATGCCTGTCATGGTGATTGGCCGGTAAAGCCAAAAATGCCATTAGTTCCGGGGCATGAAGGAGTTGGTGTTATTGATAAAGTTGGAAGCAACATTAAGCACTTAGAAGTTGGCGATAGAGTGGGTATTCCTTGGCTCTATAGTGCATGTGGGCACTGTGAGTTTTGCCTAGATGGTAAAGAAACACTGTGTTTATCGCAGCATAATACTGGCTATTCTATTGATGGTAGTTATGCAGAGTATTGCTTAGCGCATGGTGATTATGTTGTAAAAATACCTGAGGGATTAGGCTTTTCTGAAGCTGCTCCATTATTTTGCGCAGGTGTTACAACCTATAAAGCATTAAAAGTATCCGGTGCTAAACCTGGGCAGTGGGTTGCTATTGTTGGTGTAGGCGGGCTTGGACATTTAGCAGTACAGTACGCTAAAGCAATGGGTTTTAATGTAATAGCTGTTGATACAGGTAAAGAAAAACTCGCGCTTGCTAAAGAGCTTGGCGCAGATATAACACTCGACTTTAAAGAAGTTGTTCCTAGCGAAGCTATTTTTGAACAAGTAGGTGGCGCGCATGGCGTTGTGTGTACTGCGGTATCTAAAGCTGGGTTTGAACAAGCTTATAAGAGTGTACGCCGTGGCGGTAAATGTGTATTAGTGGGATTACCTCCAGAGGATATGCCGCTTCCTATTTTTGATACTGTGCTTAATGGCGTGTCAGTAGTGGGCTCTATTGTTGGTACACGTAAAGATTTGCAAGAATGCTTGGAATTTGCAGCGCAAGGTAAAGTAAAAGCGATTATTGAAGAAAAACGCTTAGAGGACATTAACGAGATTTTTGATGATATGCTCAAAGGTGAAATTAACGGTCGCATAGTGGTTACTATTTAATTTAGATTAAGTATTTATAAAACACAAAAAAGCACGGCTTCTAAATTAGAAAACCGTGCTTTTTAAGTATTTAATTAACCTGAGCTCTTCTTGAGATAGATTTATTATCCAGAGTTCAGGTTAACTAGTTAAAGTGTATAACTAAAACTTAGTTTTGCATTACGCTCTTCGCCTGGCATACCACCTAAAAACATTGCTTTCGAGTAATACTTTTTATTAAACAAGTTATTTAAGTTTAACTGCATATGCCATTTATCCGTTGTATACGATACCGCTGTATCGTAAGTCGTGTAACTTGGTACGTAACCATCAGGAATCGAGAACGAACTTGAATTAGTACTTCTGTTATCTACAAATGTAATACCACCACTTATATTTACAGCTTCAGGTAAGTTAAACATATCTGCGTAGTAGGTTACCCATGTACTTGCTGTTACGTAAGGTACACCTTTTTGGCGTGTGTCGTAACTGCTGCTGTTAGGATTACTTTTGTCACGTGCATCTTGATAAATACCGTTTACGTTTACTTTCCATTTATCATTTAAGTAAGCGTTTAAATCAAGTTCAATACCTGTTGTTTCTTCTTTACCATCATAATAGCTTTCAGGTACATTTGAGCCTGATGTTAAAGCATCATAAAGCGGATTTGCGTATTCTAAATTAGTACGAGAGCTTTCGAATATAACAACAGAAGCTAGTAGTTGATCATCAAACGCTTTAAATCTAAAACCTAAATCGTTACTCATTGATTCAGAATCTTCTCTGTCTGCTTCATTACCCGCCACAGAGCCTAATACACTATACGCTGTACGGCCTTTTGAATGATTTACAAATACAGATAAATCTTCAGATGGCTGGTACGTTGCACCCAGGTTATACGTTAAGCCTGAATCTGATGTACTCGCTTCAGGTGTAGGCTCTGCACGGCTTGAGCTATAGCGCTCATCTACACCAAAGTGCTCGTAAGTTTGCTCAATTCGGTTATATGCTACACCAATACGCGTTGTAAGCTCTTCAGTAAGATAACCAACATGTTGAATGCCTAAGCCCCATGCTTGTACTTTTTTATTGTAGTCGCTGGTTTTAAGTGGATCGAAGTCATCAAAGCTGCCAGATGGCCAATTTGGTTCTCTTATATCGTAAATATACGGCAATGAACCTTGGTACGTTACATCACCATCATTGTTTGTGAGTACGTAATCTTGATCCCATATTGAGAATTGTTTAAAACGAATATCTCTATCTTCGTAGTTGGCGTTAACAAGCAATTCGTTATCTACGTCGCCTAACATAAAGTCATAACGTAAATCTAAAAAGTACTGCCATGATTTTTCATCTGCTTCTACTTGGCGGTATTCTTGGCGGCGTGCTGCATACGGGTAAAGTACACCGTCTTCAACTAACGGAGCACGTGGGTCATTATTTATAATTCCATCACGAGTAGAGTAAACGTAGTTATAAGCACCTGTTTGGCGCGCAAAACTTGATGTGTAGTTACGGTACTGTAGCTGCTGGTTTAAAAACAAATCGTCAGTAATGTAATAGTTATGCGTTAATTTAAAACGCAGTTCTTCACCTTCGTTAGCATCAGCCATTGGTGAAATAATACCATTTGTGCCAAAGCTATAAGGTGTTAATCCATCAGATGAAGATAGCGAATTAGCAAGTTGGTCGCGTTGTGCATCACTTAACTGTACGCCGCTTCCTGTCGGATCGTTTACTAAATTGGCACCGGTTACTTCACCCGCGCTTAAACCATTTGCAGTTTCTGCATTGTAAATACGAATAGGGTGACCAATAGAATCAACCGCTATTTCATCTTTTATATAGGCTGCAGAAAGCATGATGTTTTGTCTGTCGTTTAGCACGTATTTAAGCGAGGTATAAATTTCGTCGCGATCTTCTTTTAAATCGCGAAAGCCGTCACTTGACGCTGTTTTAGCCATTACACGATAGGCCAAGTCATCTGTTATAGCGTTAGTGCTATCAAACGATAATGAATAGCTATCCCACTGGCCAAGCTCAGCCGATACTTTGTGTTTCTCTTCAAACTCTGGCTTTTTCTCTATTAGGTTAATTACGCCACCCGCACTACCAATGCCATATAAACCTGTTGCTGGGCCTTTTAAAACCTCAACAGATTCAACATTTGTAAGTGAACGAGTTGGGTTAAATGTATTACCCAGGCCTGCACCACCATACATACCATCGTAGGTGTAGTTTGCATCTAAACCACGAATTACTAAGTTATCACCAATACCGTAGTTATTACCTGCTTGTGTTAAACCACTTACGTTTCTAACTAAATCTTGTAGGCTATCTACACCTTGAGATTCAATAAGTTCACGGTCAATAATCACAACCGGTGCAGGTGTTTCCATTAAAGACATGTCTGATTTAGTAGCAAGACCTGAGCTCATCACCACGCGGTTTTGTTTTTCGTATACGCTGATGCGTTCAATATCAGCATCAACTTGTGTATTTTGGGCAAATGCCATATTTGCATTTAAACAAGCAAGAGTAATAAGAGAGTACTTAAACGTTTTCATAGAGTGATAACTATTCGCGTTATTGAATTTGCGCGAATGATAATGGTTATTGTTTTTAAAGTGAATAGAAAGTTCATTTTATTTGATTAAATAAAACTGTTCGAATAATTAATAAACAAAACCAAGCCTAATAAAGGTACGGTGTACCTTTTATAGGATATTCGAGATGGGTGAGGGGTTTATTAAGGCTAAGTAAGCTCAGCCTTAATAGCGTGTATTTACAATTGGTTTTTATAAACAACACCTGCTTTCATTACGAAGGGTATTGACTCTAAGGTTTTAATGTTTTTAAGAGGGTTTGCTTTTACAGCAATTATATCAGCTGCAAATCCGTTTTTAATTTGTCCTAACTGAGTATCCATTTTTAATAACTTAGCGCTATTAATAGTGGATGCTTGAATGGCTTGTAGTTCTGTCATGCCAAATTTAACCATTCGGCTAAACTGTTTTGCATTATCTCCGTGCGGGTAAATTGCTGCATCCGTTCCAAAGACCATTTTCACACCCGCTTTTACAGCACGGCTAAAGCTATCACGTTGCCTTTTTGATACTTGGCGTTCTTTATTTAAATTTTCTTCGTCAACACCATTTTGCTCGCCATAAGTCAAAGTGTATTCGGTGTTATAAATATCCATAGAAAGCCAAGTTCCATGCTCTTTGGCAAGGGCTATGGCCTCGTCATCTAAAAAGCTGGCGTGCTCTACGCTATCAACACCTGCTTTAATGGCCGTTTTAATCCCACTTGTACCGTGTGCATGAGCTGCAACAGGTAAATCTCGCATATGGGCTTCATCAACGATGGCTTTCATTTCTTCAAAAGAATACTGCTGTGCACCTACTTTAGTCCCTTTTGAAAATACTCCACCTGTGGCGCAAAACTTAATAGCGTTTGCCCCGTATTTAATGTTTTCGCGTACTTTTATACGCGCAGCCCATGGACCGTCTGCGACGCCACTTGAAGTATATTTAAGCTCAGGAGGTAATCGGTTGTTATCACAGTGCCCGCCGGTAATTCCGAGTGATGGCCCCGCAGCCCAAATACGAGGGCCAACTATGTCACCCGCATTTATGCCGTCACGCACCGCTATAACGCTGTAACCTTCTGCGCCAACATTACGAACTGTTGTAAATCCGGCTTCTAAGGTTCTTTTAGCAAAATGAGCCGCTTTAATTGCCATTCTAGGAACTGACTGGCCTAAACGTTCACTGCGTGGAACCGTAGGGTCGCTTGTTAAATGCACATGCATATCCATTAAACCTGGCATAAGGGTTAAATCAAGTAGTTGAATATGTTTATCATCTTTAGTCAGCGTTGGTTTTTTATTTTGTTCAATGTTTGTAATTACGCCATCATCAATAGTAATCAAGGGCAATTTAATGAGTGTGCCATCTTCCACATTAACCATGGCTTTAGCCGATAGGTATGTAACAGCATGGGCATTAAAAGTAGTTAAACAAAGTAAGGCTATAGAGGTGCTGAGTAGTTGTTTTTTCATTTTATTTTTCTTTTAAATCATATTTGAATTAATAGAAATGTAACAAGCTCAGATAAAAGTGCAAATTTAATACGATGAACGCAATCTATCGTAATTACTTTATTAAGTAAGGCTTAATGCGCATAATCAAAAAACGATATTAAAAAGGATTATCATGAAATCAATTAAATTAGCATTAGTTGCCAGTGGCGTTATGTTTGCTTTAAGTGGCTGTATGAATACTGAGCTTAGTACACACACTAATACCAGTGCGCAGTTAAATACCGTTAACGCATCGGCAAGTATTGTTTCAGAGCTTTCAGCAGAGCAACAACTCGATGTACTTGTTGCACAGTATTACGATGAATCGCTTACATATAGCCCTATCAGCGCAACGTACAATGGTCGTAACGAGTTTAACGATCAATTCACGCCTGTAATTTCAAAAAAAAATAGAGCTAAAAAAGCGGCTTTTTATAAAAAATATCAACAGCGTTTAAATTTTATCGATAAAGCACAGTTAACAGGGCAGTCGCTTTTAAGTTTTGAAATATTAGAGCGCGACCTTGCACTTAAATTAGAAGGCATGCAGTTTCCTGATTATTTACTACCAATTAACCAAATGGCGGGTGCGCATAACACCTTTGTAGGTTTTGGTTCAGGTCAAAGTGCCCAGCCGTTTAATACCGTTGAAGATTACACGGCTTTTATCTCGCGTAGCGAAGGTTTTGTAAAGTGGCTTGCCAGTGTAGAGCGCTCAATGGCACAAGGCATTAAACTAGGTATTACGTTACCAAAACCACTTGCTGAAAAACTGCAGCCACAATTTGCAGCTCATGTAGTTAAAAATGCCGAAGATTCACTGTTTTGGGGACCAATTAAAAAATTACCAGACTCGTTTAGCGCACAGCAAAAGCAAAAAATTACAGCGCAGTATCGTCAATTGATTATGCAGCACTTAGTTCCGGCTTATAAAAGCATGAGTGACTTTTTAGCTAATCAGTATATTGCAAATAGCCGAGAAAGCGTTGGTTATAGTGACTTACCAAACGGTAAAGCATGGTACGAATACCAAATTAAGAAAAACACGACGCTTAGCTTATCTGCAGATGAAATTCATGACATTGGTTTAAGTGAAGTGTCGCGTATTTTAAGCGAAATGAAAAAAGTAAAAGAAACCGTGGGCTTTAAAGGTGAGCTACCTGAGTTTTTTGATCATTTGCGTGATTCAGATGAATTTTACTACGACACGCCCGAGGAGTTAATTGCGGCATATGAAAACGTTAAGAAAAAAATAGACGCACGTTTGCCTCTGCTTTTTAACATCGCACCCAAAGCACCTTACGTTGTAAAAGCTGTTGAAGCATACAGAGCGCAGTCTGCAGCTGGTGCATCATACGCATCTCCGGCGCCTGATGGCTCTCGCCCTGGTATTTTTTATATCAATGCTTATAACTTAAAAGCGCAGCCTAAATTTTTACTCGAAACTTTATCGATTCACGAAGCAGCCCCGGGCCATCACTTTCAAATAGCACTTCAGCAAGAAATAGAGGGCTTACCTGATTTTCGCAAATTTGGTGGTTACACTGTGTTTGCAGAAGGTTGGGCGCTTTATGCAGAAAGCTTAGGCAAAGAGCTAGGTTTATTTACCGACCCTTATATGTGGTACGGACGTTTATCAGACGAGCAATTACGCGCAATGCGTTTAGTGCTTGATACTGGTTTTCATGCAAAAGGGTGGACGCGTCAACAAGGTATAGACTACATGCTTGCAAATTCGTCTATGGCTAAAAGTGATGTAATTGCTGAAGTAGAGCGCTATATAGCATGGCCAGGCCAAGCGCTTTCTTACAAGTTAGGGCAATTTAAAATTCAAGAATTACGTGATTTTTCTAAAAAAGAACTCGGCAATAAATTTGATATTAAAGCATTCCACACGCAAATATTAATTGATGGCGCATTGCCAATGCCAATCCTTGAGGAAAAAATTAAGCGTTGGGTTAAATCTCAAAGCTAATTTGTAGCGCAAAGCCTGTAATTTGAAAGGGTATTGGCTTTGCGCCATTTACAGCAATACGGTAGAATGCGCGCTCTTTAGGGGGCACGAGTAAACTATGTTTGATCAACAATTAGCAAATACACAATTTTGGCTTAAAAAAAGCTTAAGCGACATGAGTCAAAACGAATGGGAAGCCATTTGTGATGGATGTGGAAAATGTTGTTTAAATACGTTTATTGATAGCGAAGATGAAGACGAATTTACCGCCACCGATCAGTTACGCGAAGGTGAGCAATTAATATTTACTAATATAGTATGTCAGTATCTTGATAACAACACCTGTGGTTGTAGCGAGTACGAAAACCGCCAAACGCTTGTTCCTTCTTGTGTAAAACTCACAAAAGAAAACCTTAAAGACATCTTTTTTATGCCACAAAGCTGCAGTTACCGTCGTTTACATGAAGGCCGGGGTTTGGCTTCTTGGCACCCATTATTAAATAGTGGCGATAAAACAAAGATGCATGAGCTAGGTATTTCTGTAAAAGACAAAACAGTAAAAGATTGCGATGTAAAGCTAGACGACTTTGATTTGTACATCGCAGAGTGGCCAACAAAGGACGCTGAGTAATGAGCAAACAACAAGCGGTAATTGGTTTAATCAATCCTAAAAGCCCGACTAATGTTGGCGGTGTATTGCGTGCAGCAGGTTGTTACGACGCCAAACAAGTGTTTTTTACCGGTAATCGTTACTTAAACGCTAAAAAGTTTCATACCGATACCAAGAACGCACTTGAGCGTATCCCTTTAACTGAAACCAATAGTTTAGAAGCGGTAAAACCAGAGGGCGCAACCGTTGTTGTTATTGAGCTTATTGAAGGTGCAACACCTTTACCTGAGTTTAAGCACCCTGAAAATGCGTTCTATGTTTTTGGCCCTGAAGATGGCTCTGTGCCAAAAGACGTTTTAAAGTGGTGTGATGAAGTGGTATATATTCCAACTATTGGCTGCATGAACTTAGCGGCTACCTGTAATGTTGTTTTGTATGATCGCTTAGCTAAATTAGGCGGCGTTGAGAGTAGTGACGATACTATTATTAGCTCTCGTGATACAAACAATAAAATGAGGTGGCAAAAAAGCTGATTAGTTAAGGTTTATTTGTGCAAAAATGTTAGTTTTGGCTAAGCTTAAAAACATTATAAATCATAAATAGATACTAAAATGCGCTGGTTTTATTTTATATTATTACTGACAAGTAGTAATTGTTTTGCTGAAACATCAGTTGAGTATTATCAAAATGGTACTCAACATGTTTTAACTGGACATTACCACAAATCAGGAGTGCTCTATGAAGCGAAAAACCCCAAACAAACACTCCATTTAGCCACACTCGATTGGCCTCCTTATATTGGTAATAATTTATGTAATAAAGGCTGGGTTTATCAATTTTCAATTGCTCTATTAAATAGTAAGGGCTACAGCGTATATATTGAATTTTTGCCTTGGGCAAGAGCTGTACGAAATGTAGAACTAGGCAAAGCTGATATATTAATGCCTGAATACTTTATAGAAGATACAGCCCCCTCCGATTATGTTAATGGTAAAACACGTCGAGAATTACTCGGTTTATCTAATTCGTTTAAAGGTGGCGAAATTGCATTTTTAAAAAGGAAAGGCGATATAGACCGTTTCACTGGAAACTTAAAATCGCTTAAAGGGCAAAAGATTGGTGTTGTTCGTGGGTATCAAAATACGCCTGAGTTTGATGCTATGATGGACAATGCTGAGTTTGAAGTTATTACCTCTGTTGATGATATACAGCTTGTTCAGCTTCTGGTTGCTAAACGTGTTGATTTGATTATAGGCGACCCTCAAGTTTTTAAATTCTCTGTAACTTATTCTTCTTTAACTAAACCTGAAAAACAATCTTTGCTTTCTTCTATTGAGCAAGAAAGCATTCCTCTGCAATACAACCCTTTATATTTTGCTATTAGTAAGCTTACACCTAAATGGCTTTTAGTCTTAGAGGACATAAATGAAGGGCTTTATCAGTTTCATAATAGTGGCGAGATAGACCGTATTATCAATACGACAAATACTCAATGCAAGCCATGAAATTGGAACGTTCCTTTGTTGCGCTGACTAATTTATATATAAACATGTAGAATCGTTTTCAACTTGTTAATGGAGTGAAAACGACGTGAGTGAAATAAATACAAATCAATCATTCGCGGTCAACGAACAGCCAAATAAAAATTATCTGTTTCCACTGACTGCAATGACGACCCTATTTTTTTTATGGGGTTTTATTACTGTTTTAAACGATGTACTAATACCACGATTAAAAGGCGTATTTGATTTAAGCTTTTTTGAAGCGATGCTAGTACAGTTTTGCTTTTTTGGTGCTTATTTTATTGTTTCTATCCCTGCGGGGATTTTAGTTAAGCAGTTTGGTTATAAAAAAGGGATTTTAACTGGTTTAATTGTAGCTTCAATTGGGTGCATGTTGTTTTATCCTGCTGTTGTAGTACATGAATATTGGCTATTTTTGAGCGCTTTATTTGTACTTGCCGCTGGTGTAACGGTGCTTCAGGTTTCTGCCAATCCTTATGTTGCTGCTCTTGGGAGCGAAAAAACAGCTTCTTCTCGTTTAAATTTGGCACAAGCACTTAATGCGCTTGGTACTACCGTTGGGCCTTATGTAGGTGGTTTATTATTTTTTGGTACAGCAGGTAGTCTAGCTGCTTCTGCAGCAACTGCTGAGTCTGTAAAAGTGCCTTATTTAATGCTTGCTGGTGCCTTATTACTTATCGCTATTATATTTGCCTTTATAAAGCTTCCAGAAATTGAAGCCCATAAAGAGGAAAATAATGCTGCAGTAGAATCTCGTTCATTAACTCAAGCACCGCACTTAACTATGGGTGTACTTGCTATATTTTGTTATGTAGGTGGGGAGGTTGCCATTGGCAGCTTTTTAGTTAACTACTTTGGTGAGGCGCACATAGCAGGACTTGAAGAGCATACTGCGGCTGCACTTATTAGTTATTACTGGGGCGGGGCAATGGTAGGGCGTTTTATTGGCTCTGTATTATTACAAAAAATAGCGCCTTCTAAGGCGATCGCATTTAATGCATTTAGTATTATTGCGCTATTGCTGATCACCATTTTTACTCAAGGTGACGTCGCTTTATATTCAGTATTGGCAATTGGTTTATTTAACTCAATTATGTTCCCGACTATATTTTCAGTTGCAATCGAGCGACTAGGATCATTGACCAGTAAGGGTTCTGGTTGGTTGTGCTTAGCTATTGTAGGTGGTGCACTTGTACCATTACTGCAAGGGTTTATAGCTGACACAGTAAATATACAGCAAAGCTTTTTTGTTCCAATGCTATGTTATGTATTTATCGCATGGTACGGATTAAATGTTGTTCGCTTAGCAAATAAGTGGAAATAATAGACTATACAAGAGTGACTGAATACGTATTCAGTCACTTATAAAGCTATATTTAATAGGAACGTTCCACAGGCAATTAATGCGAGTCACAATTTATTTCAATATTAATCAGTTACCCCCTACAGCCTTTTGTTTTTTAATCCTTTATCCTTATTTTTATACAATAACCTAGTCACAAGCCTTATTTATTAGGACATTTAGCTAAATTTTTGCTAAAACTGTATGGATAATAAAGATAAATAATAAAAAGGATGTATATGCTTAACTCGTTGAAATTTACTTCCAAAGTGACTATTGCAGCCTCTTTAATTTTGGTTTTGGTGCTAGGGTTATTTACTTTTAATAACTACATTGCGATGCGCAAGCAAACCGAGCAGCAGTTAAGCCTAGTATTACAACAAAATTCCGAATCTGTTTCACAAAATATAGCGAGTTGGTTAAATGCAAAGTTGGCGATTGTTATATCAATTGCTAAAACCCATAAAGCTAATGATTCTAAAGCACTCACCCTTTCACAATTAAATACTGCAGAGCTTGCCGGAAGCTTTAAAAATACGTATATCGGTAAATCCAGCGGCACGTTTATATTAAACGATCAATCAGTTGTTTTACCTGCTGATTTTGATGCGACCTCTCGCCCTTGGTACAAATTAGTCGAAAACAAATCAAATACCGCTTTTACAACTCCCTATATTGATGTAACAACTAACGAGCTTACAATTTCAGCGGTAGTACCCATGCTACAAAATGGCCAGTTTAGCGGCGTTGCAGGTGCCGATATTGATATGCAAACCGTGACTAAAATTATTAACGATATTGATTTTTTAGGTCTCGGTTATGGTTTTTTACTCGATAACAAAGGTCAAGTGTTAAGCCATCCTAATGCTAAGTTAAACTTAAAAAATACATCACACATTTTTGGTACTAATACGCCCTTGCAAAGTGAGTTTACCCAATACGAGATAAATGGAGAGTCTAAGCTTATCTCGTTTACAAAAATCAGTGGTATTGAAAACGTAGATTGGTACCTAGGTGTTGTCATAGATAAAGATAAAGCGTATGTCAGCGTTTCTAACTTTGGCCAAACTGCGGCTGTTTTTATGGTGATAGGGATCATTACTATCATTATTATGATGCAGCTTTTATTACGCTATTTAATGCAGCCTATGAACCGTTTAAACGATGCCATAAAAGATATAGCACAAGGCGAAGGCGATTTAACAAGGCGCTTAACCGTTGAAAATGATGATGAGTTTGGCGACTTAAGCCATTCATTTAATATTTTCATCGAAAAAATTCAGCATTCAATAGAGCAAGTAAAAGAGTCCACAGAGCAATTAGATACAGCAATTGAGAGCTTGGTATCACAAACACATTCATCGCTGTCTATGTATGATGATCAAAGTAAACGAACCGATAGTGTTGCAGCGGCTATTAACCAGTTTTCAGCTACATCAATGGATATTTCAAATAATGCAGAGAGTGCATCGCAGCTTGCTAAAAATGCAGATGAGCACTCAACACAAAACCAAGAAGCATTAAGCCACAGTGTTACAACCATCCACCAGCTTTCAGCTAATATTGAGAAGGCTCAGCAAACTATAAATAGTTTAAATACGCACACAGCCAGTATTGGGCAAGTGCTTGAAGTTATTAAAGGTGTAAGCGAGCAAACTAATTTATTGGCACTAAATGCAGCAATAGAAGCCGCTAGAGCAGGAGAGGCAGGACGCGGTTTTGCCGTTGTAGCAGATGAAGTACGCCAATTAGCACACCGCACTCAACAATCAACGCAAGAAATTGAAGACACGGTGAGCCAGTTACAAAAAGGCTCAAACCTTGCTGTAGAGCTTATGAAAACAAGCCTTCAAGACAGTGAAAAAAGCGTACAACAAGCAGATGCCGTCGGCAATTTAATGAGTCATGTTATACAAGCTATTAAGCAAATTAACGATGCAAATCATTCTGTAGCCAGTGCAACCGATGAGCAAAACCAAGTTGTTAAGTTATTAGATACTGATATTCAAACAATTAGTGCGCTTTCTATACAAGGCAAGGCTAACTTAAATGACACACTTAACGAATGTACCAAACTAAAACAGCAGTTTAGTGCCTTAGAAAATATGGTCCAAAAGTTTAAAGTATAAAATTAATGACTAAAAAAAATGTGAATAAACCAAACTGGCTCAGTCTAATAAATATCGACAGTGTTTATAGCTCAGACATGCAACGCAAAGCGTTTTCTTTATTTACCATGATTGGGATATCAATTGTGGTTATTGCTGTATTAGTGTTTTTGAATTATAAGGTTTACTCACCGATACTCACTGCTTCATTAATTATCGTTAACATTACAAATATAAGCTGTTCTATCTACTTTATAAAAACGGGTAATCTTCAAGTAGTGGCATTAATAAGTATGAGCATCGTGTGCATGATGTTTGTTGCACTTGTTTATACCGGTGGTAAAGACAACACCGCGCTATATTGGCTAATGTTTTATCCTGTAGTGACGTTTGCATCTTTAGGGGTCAGATTAGGTGCTTGGTTAGGTTTTACTTTACTGTTTTCTTGTATTGTTATTTTATACGGCCCTGATTTTGGTCAAGTTAGCTATGGCAATGTAGAAAAAACACGATTTATAGCGTCCTTTTCTATGGTGTTTTTATTCTCATTTATTGGTGAGTATTTTAGGCATAAAAGCCACATGGCTATTGCCGATATTACGCTAGAGCAAAAACAAGATGCTTATACCGACCCCCTTACTGGCATAGCAAACAGACGTTTTATTACCTCTCATTTTTTAAAGCTTGCCCAAACACGCCCAGAGCAGTACTTACCTTTTTCAATTTTGTTAATTGACTTAGATAACTTCAAGTCTTTAAACGATACGCATGGTCACGATTTTGGTGATACGGTATTGATTGAATTTACCAAGCTCCTTGAATCTCAGTTTTTGGCAACTGCGTTAAAAGCCCGTTATGGCGGTGAGGAGTTTGTTGTTATTTTACCGCAGGTTACTGTTTCTACAGCCACTGTAATAGCAAACAAATTTCGAGAGGCTGTTGCAGGGCACGTTATATTTACTGATGACAAGCAGCGTATTTCAATCACCTGTAGTGTTGGTATTTCCCAAGTAAATAAAGTAACTGATTATGATGATTCGTTAAAACAAGCTGATGAAGCTCTTTATAGTGCAAAGGCTGCTGGTCGTAATAGTGTCGTCTCGAACTAGTTGAAGGATTAATATGTCTCAAAGTAAATTAATATATGTACATGACCCAATGTGTAGCTGGTGCTGGGGTTACTCACCGACCTGGCTTAAGCTAAAATCAGAGCTCGCTGGTAAAGTGGCAATTGAATATAAAGTAGGTGGCCTAGCACCCGATAGCCAGGACCCAATGCCACAAAATATGAAAGAGATGCTTGAGGGCACTTGGCATAAAATTTCAGCTCAGTTAGGTACGCAATTTAATTATGATTTTTGGCGTAATTGCCAGCCAAGGCGTTCAACGTATCCCGCATGCAGAGCTGCACTTATAGCGCGTAAAGCGGGTAAAGAAGCTCAAATGGTGGCTGCTATTCAACACGCTTATTACCTAAACGCACAAAACCCGTCTGATGAAAGTACATTAATTAGTTTGGCTGAAAAAATTGGCTTAGATAAAGATGAGTTTTCGGAGCAGCTAGCGTCAAGCGAGCTTAATGATGAATTTAAAGCTGAGTTATCCTTTGTTCGTACATTACCAATCCAAGGTTTTCCCTCACTAGTGCTTATTAAAGATAATAAAGCATACCCAATTGAAATAAATTACACCGATTGGCATTATTCCCTTAATCAAATTAATTCAATTTTAAAATAACCCAGCCTGCTTATAGGGCATTTGGTTAACAAATGCTCTTATCATCTTAAAAAACTCTCTCGTAAGTCTTAATTATTACCACTGTCATAAAAGCGACTTTTTTGCGCAACATCCTTGTCATGTTTCATCTATAAACTCCTGCTCATTGAAATTATTAAGTCATAAATTATTTATATAACGAAGTTTATGACCTAAAAAAACAAACTAGCAAATCCGCTAACTAACGAGTAAAGGTGTATGCGATGAAAGGCGTTAAACCATTAATCTTAGCTGGTATTGTGGCCGCAAGTGCAGCAGTACACGCAAACGATTTAGATAAGGTTATTGATAAAAGCAGTGAAATTAATAAATCAGCTGCGCAATCACAAACAAAAATAGACAAGATTGCAGATTCAATGCAAGGACGTTTACAGCAATTTAAAACCCTCAATAAAGAAATTGACGGTTTAGCTGTTTACAACGCTCAGCTAACTAAACAGTTAAATAATCAAGTAGAAGAGATGGAATCTTTAAACCTGTCCATGGATCAGGTTTCTATTATTGAACGTCAAATTACGCCGCTAATGCTTAGAATGATTGAAGGCCTTGAGCAGTTTGTATCTTTAGATATTCCATTTTTAGCTGATGAGCGCACTAAGCGTGTTACATCTTTAAATGAAATGATGAATCGTGCTGATATCAATTCAAGTGAAAAATTTCGCCGTGTACTTGAAGCCTATCAAGTAGAAGTAGACTACGGGCGCACTATTGAAGCCTATACCGCCCTTTTAAACGTTGATGACAAAGAGCGTGAAGTCGATTTTTTACGCATTGGCCGTTTAGAGCTTATTTACTTAACACGCGATGGTAAAAAAGCAGGTAGTTGGAATGCAGATACAAAATCATTTGAAGCATTACCAGACTCTACAATAAGCCAAATTAATAAAGGCTTACGTATTGCGCGTAAGCAACTTGCCCCAGATATGTTAACTCTGCCAGTACATGCAGCAGAATAAGAGGTTAAAAATGAAATTGTTTACTAAAATGACAAAAATAGCTCTTTTTGCTGCAAGCCTAAGCATTACTGGTGCAAGTATAGCGGCAGAGCCAATGAACCTAGATTCATTACTTAAAACGCTCGAAAATGGTCAATCAGCTCAAAGCGAGCAAAATAAGCAGCGCGAACAAGAGTTTACTGCTCGTCAAAACGAGCAAGTACAAACGCTTAAAAATACCCAAGCAAAGCGTAATCAAATGCTGGTGGAATCTGAGCGCTTAGAAACGCAGTTTGAAGAAAACGAAGTGAAACTTGCTAACTTAACAGACACTCTTTCTAAACGAATGGGTTCCCTTAAAGAATTGTTTGGCGTGTTACAGCAAGTAGCGGGTGATTCTAGTAATAAGTTTGCGACATCAATTATATCTGCCCAGATTGCTGGGCGTAGTACGTTTATGGATGACCTTGCTCAAAAAATGGGTTCAACTTCAAAACTTGCTTCAATAGAAGATATTGAAAAAGTATGGTTTGAATTACAGCGCGAAATGACCGAGCAAGGCAAGGTAAGTCGTTTTAACGCAAGTGTCATTGTTGAAGGCGGTACTAAAGCACAGCAAGAAGTTGTGCGAGTGGGTGCATTTAACCTTATATCAAACGGTAAGTATTTAGAGTTTAATTCCTCGACTAATTCTTTGAGTGAATTAACTCGCCAACCCGTATCGCGCTTTACCGCAACGGCAGACGATCTTCAAAGTACTAAAAGCGGTGTGGTGCAATTCGCACTTGACCCAACAGGCGGCTCTATTCTTGGTTTATTAGTTCAAGCACCCGATACACAAGAACGTGTTCATCAAGGTGGCACTGTTGGTTATGTGATTTTAGGCGTGGGTGTTATTGCACTCCTTATATCACTGGAGCGTTTTTTCTCATTATTGATTATGGGCGGTAAAATTCGTCGTCAACTTAAAGATTCAGTTGCACGTGATGACAATCCGCTTGGACGTGTAATGAAAGTAAAAGATCAATTTCCGAGTGTTTCACACGACACACTTGAGCTTAAATTAAGTGAAGCTATTTTACGTGAAATGCCAAAAGTGACGCGTAATTTAACACTTATTAAAATCATCTCTGTTGTTGCACCGCTGTTAGGTTTATTAGGTACGGTAACAGGCATGATCAATACATTCCAAGCAATCACCTTATTTGGTACTGGGGATCCTAAGCTTATGGCAGGTGGTATTTCTCAAGCACTAGTAACAACGGTACTAGGCTTAGTGGTAGCAATACCAACGGTATTTTTATACACCTTACTTAATACGCGCGCTAAAAATATTTTGTTAACTATTCAAGAGCAGAGCGCCGGTATTATCGCAGAGCGTAGCGAGAAGGGAGCATAAACCATGGTGCTATTGATTGATTCAATCAATGCTATCCGTGATTTTCTCGACACTGGTGGCCAAGTTCTCTTGGTCATCGGGGTGTTAATCTTCGCGATGTGGTTATTGATACTCGAGCGATTTATTTACTTTTTCAACGGTTTTCGAAGCTATAAACAGGGTGTGAAAACCGATTGGATTAACCGTGCAGAACGTAATAGTTGGAACGCAGAGCAAATACGCGAAGCGATGATATCGCGAGCAGGTATGCGCTTAAACACCAATCTTTCTTTGATTAATGTGATGGTTGCTTTGTGCCCACTACTTGGTTTGTTAGGCACTGTAACGGGCATGATAGAAGTGTTTGATGTAATGGCAATTACCGGCACAGGGAGTGCGCGTTCAATGGCATCAGGGGTATCTAAAGCAACTATCCCGACAATGGCAGGCATGGTAGGTGCGTTATCTGGGGTATTTGCCTCAACGTATTTACAACGAAAAGCTAAGCGCGAAGTAGAACTACTACAAGACAGCATGGTTTTAGACCATTAAGCAAAATTTTGATAAGCGGCTTATATAAAGTCGCTCATCCTAGGAGAATAAAAATGAGAGCCCCGTTAGGAAACCTATTTCAAGAAGATGAAGCTGAAGAAATAAACATGACCCCAATGCTAGACGTTGTATTTATCATGCTTATTTTCTTTATTGTAACTGCCTCTTTTGTTAAAGAAGCCGGCATTGATGTTAACCGCCCTGAAGCCGCAACAGCGGTTAAAAAAGAGCGTGCAAATATCCTTGTGGCGATTTCAGATACAGGTGAAATTTGGATTAATAAACGTCAAATTGATGTACGCGCAGTACAAGCAAATATCGAGCGTTTAAAAGCAGAAAATCCACAAGGTAGCGTTGTGATTCAAGCGGATAAAAAAGCCACTACCGAAATGTTAATAAAGGTGATGGATGCCTCGCGCGCGGCGGGCGCATTTGATGTATCAATTGCCGCACAAGATGCGTCTTAAGGGCTAGTTATGTTGCGATATTTAGTTGCATTAGTGATAGCCGGTGTAGTGACTTTTATGTTGTTTTTAGGCATGCAGGCACTGATCACTGGAGGTGAAGGCGCTATGTCGGATCCGGTAAAGGGTAACGTACTTGATTTTGTTCGCTTGAAAAAAGAAGAAACCGTACAAAAAAAAGAGCGTAAGCCACAAAAGCCACCAACACCAAAAGAGCCGCCACCACCAATGGAATCACCGCAAATGCAAAATAGTGATGCTACAGCTAATGCTAACAACTTTGACTTTGGTGCAAACGTTGATGCGGATGTAAATTTAGCCGGCGGGTTAGCACTTGAAACAAGTGATGGTGAGTATTTACCCATTGTTAAAGTGGCGCCTGTTTATCCTCGTCGCGCATTATCGCGAGGTATCGAAGGCTACGTTATTGTTGAATTTATAGTAACTAAACAAGGAACTGTACGCGACCCACAAGTGGTTAAAGCAGAGCCGGAGTCACTCTTTGATAGAGCCGCGATGGATGCAGCCCTTAAATTTAAATATAAACCCCGCGTAGTAAACGGTGAAGCCGTTGAAGTGGCGGGTGTTCAGAACAAAATATCTTTCCAAATCAGTGGTTAATTTAGTAATTAACCACGAGTATACGGACAGTAATGCGAGGCGATTATGAAACTATTTATTAAATCTGTTATGAAATTAAGCCCTACAGCTAAATTTTTTAAATTAACACTATTTTGTACCGCTGCGATCAGTACAAGTATTGTTACACCAAGTGCTCTAAGCCTGATACCAGGGCTAAGTGTAGCTACGGCATATGCAGAGCAAGAGCAAAAAACAAAACGTGTACCAGCGCTTCGTGAAAAGGTCTACAGCCAACTCGCACGTGCACAAAAACTCGCTGATGATGGCGATGTTAAAGCAGGCCTTGAAGCGCTTGATAGCATTAATGAGCGTTCATCGAGCATGAACTCGTACGAAATTGCGATGATGCATAATTTTTATGGGTTTATTTATTACAACGAAAACGATTTACCAAAAGCGATAGCTTCGTTTGAAAAGGTCGTAGCAGAGGAAGCCATTCCTGAGTCGCTTCGTTTAAGTACTACCTTTAGTTTAGCGCAACTAGCTATGGCTAATAGTGATTACACTAAAGTTATCGCATTTTTAGATGACTGGGACACTATTAACACTCAGCCTAAAACAGAAGGCTATTACTTGTTAAGGGCTCAAACATACTATCAGTTAAAGGATTATAAAAAAGGCCTTGAGTACATATCTCAAGTGATTGCTTTAAGCGACAGCGAAGGCAAAATCCCTAAGGAAAACTGGTTAGTACTACAGCGTGCCATGTACTACTCACTCAATCAAACTGAAAAAGTTGTTGAAGTACTTGAGCGCATGGTAAAGCTTTATAACAAGCCTGAGTATTGGGTACAGTTATCAGGTATGTATGGTGAAACAGGGCAAGAAAAGCAGCAGTTGGCGGTAATTGAAGCGGCTTATCAGCAAGGATTTTTAACCTCTAAGTCTGATTTACGTCAATTAGCGCAAGTGTATTTATATAACGGCTTAGCATTTAAAGCCGCAGACGTTATGAGTGATGCGATTGAAAAAGGGGTTGCAGAGCAAAACGCTAAAAACTATGCCTTTGTAGCTGAGGCGATGATCCAAGCAAAAGAAGACGAAAAATCAATAAAATACTTTGTAAAAGCAGCCGATTTATCACCTAGTGGTAAGTATGATCAACGCTTAGCTGAAGTATATGTTAATACTGAGCAATATGAAGAAGCGGCCGACGCAGCGCGTAAAGCACTTAATAAAGGCTCACTTGATTTTGAATCAAATGCATTTGTAGCCTTGGGTATGGCTCAGTACAACTTACAAAATTTTGATGCATCTATTTTAGCGTTCGAACAAGCAGAAAAACATAAAAAATCACAGCGTTTAGCGCAGCAATGGATTAAATATGTAAAGCGCGAGAAAGTACATGCAGAAACATTAAAAACGGCACTGCTTTAAGTTTTAGTAGTAACGTTTAAATATAATTTCATAATCGCAAATCCAAACCACACTATTTTTAGTGTGGTTTTTTTATGTTTTTAATAAATTAACCACTTGAATTTTATGTAAATAACTTTGTCATCTTATGTTTATTAAAGTGTAACTGTAATGTCATATAGCTACCGTAAGGTAGGCGCTGCTGATAACTCAAGTGACCTTAAAGCATTACTTAATGTTTTAAGGTGACTTGAGTTTATTTAAAGCACTTAACAAAATAATTAAATACTTTAACGGAGTGAACAATGAAATTATCTGACTTATTTAAAGTTAGTTTGATTGCAACTGCAGTATCTTTAGCGGGTTGTGGTGGTGACTTAGTAGTATCTGAAGGCGACACAACAATAAATGAAGGCGACACAGTTACTAATGTTGTTGAAGGTGGCAGTGGTACAGTAGATGAAACATCATCGCGTGATGATTCTCAAAATGCAACTACGGGTTTCCCTGCTGATATCGACAATGCACTTGTTCAAGGCTTAGCAACGGATGTCTCAAGTGAATTTCCAGCAATAACAGATAAACCAGTGTATCGCTTAAGTGCTGATACAACATTAATTGCTGATGTTTCACTAACTAATGATGCACATTGGATTGTGAGTGGTCGTACTGCTGTGGGTAATGACCGCGCAGATAGTACAACGCTTTATATTCAGCAAGGTACAACGATTATTGGTGAGTCAGGGGATGACTTTTTAGTTGTGCGTCGTGGTTCACAAATTGAATCAGTCGGCACTGCAAGCCAGCCAATTACGATGACATCAATTCAAGATGTTACGGGTAGCGAGACAGCAATTGGCCAATGGGGTGGTTTGGTATTACTTGGTAATGCACCTGCAAACTCATGTGGAGACCAACAAGGTGAAGCAACAGCAGACGAACTTGCTAACTGTGGCGTGTCAGCTGAAGGTGATGCAGGTCAGTTCGGTGGAAATATCAGTGATGATAATTCAGGTACTCTAAAATATGTACTTGTTAAGCAAGCCGGTAAAACGTTAGGTAATGGTGATGAGTTAAATGGTATTACGTTTGCCGGTGTAGGCTCTGCAACTACGGTTAATTATATCCAGGTTCATGAAAATCTTGATGATGGTATCGAGTTTTTTGGTGGTACGGTTAATGTAAGTAATGTAGTGCTGACTAACATTGGTGATGATTCACTTGATTGGTCTTTTGGCTGGACGGGTTCGGCCACTAATGTTTACATTCAACAAGCGGCTAACGTAGGCGATAACGCTATTGAAGCTGATAACTCTGAGTTTGATTCAAGCGCCACGCCATTAACACTGCCTACTATATCTAACGTAACAATCGTCGGTGCAGAAGGTAATAATGGTATTCGTCTACGCGCTGGTACTGCGGGCGCTCTTAAAAATGTATTTGTAACGGGTCCTGCTACTTACGAAAACTGTTTACGTGTAGGGTCTGATTCAGTTCCTCGCGCTGAAGATGGCACACTAACGATTGTAAACTCTATTGTGGCGTGTCAAACAACGGCAAATAATTTTGGTAGTGAAGTAATTAACGGTGGCGATGTACAATCTTGGTTTGAAGGACAAGATGGTAACCAAGTACTTACGCCTGCAGAGCTTATGCTTGCTGATGACGGTTACACGCCACTTGCTGGCTCACCGCTTATCGCAAAGGGTCAAATTGGTGCTTTTGATGGATCAACTAACTGGATGGAAGGTTGGACTGTCGGTATTAATGGCGGCTTCCCTACTGATATTGATAACGCGCTTGCACAAGGCTTAGCATCAGATGTTTCTAGTGAATTTCCAGCAATTACAGATAAACCAGTATACCGTTTAACTGAAGATACAACGTTCACAGCAGATGTAACGCTTACTAACGATGCACATTGGATTTTAAATGGTCGTACTGCAGTTGGTAATGACCGTGCAGATGCAACTATATTATATGTTCAAGCGGGTACAACGCTAATTGGTGAAACAGGTGATGACTTTTTAGTTGTACGTCGTGGTTCACAAATTAATGCCAATGGTAATGCAACCGCGCCAATCACTATGACATCTATTCAAGATGTAACCGGCGCTGAAACAACGATTGGTCAATGGGGCGGCTTAGTATTATTAGGTAATGCACCCGCTAACTCGTGTGGCGATCAAACCGGTGAAACGACAGCTGAAGAATTAGCTAATTGTGGTGTATCAGCTGAGGGTGACGCTGGTCAGTTTGGTGGTGATATTATCGATGATAACTCAGGTGTTCTTCGTTATATTGTTGTTAAACATGCAGGTAAAACGCTGGGTAATGGCGATGAACTTAACGGTATCTCATTTGCAGGTGTTGGTTCACAAACGAAAGTTGAATACATTCAAATTCACCAAAATCTAGATGATGGTGTTGAGTTTTTTGGTGGCACAGTTAATGTTCGTAACATTGTACTAACTGATATTGGCGACGATGCATTCGATTGGTCATTTGGTTGGTCGGGTCGTGCACAAAATATCTATATTCAACAAAGTTCAGTTGAGGGTGATAACGCAATAGAAGCTGATAACTCAGAATTCGATTCAAATGCGACACCATTGACTAAACCACTAATTTCTAACGTAACAATTGTAGGTGCTGATGGTACTAACGGTGTTCGTTTACGTGCAGGTACAGCGGGCGTTCTACGAAATGTTGTTATAACGGGACCTGAAGGTTACTCAAACTGTTTACGTGTAGGCTCAGACTCTGCTGCTAATGCAGAATCGGGTGAGTTGTCTATCGAAAACTCAGCTGTTGCATGTAATGAAGATAATAACTTTGGTTCACAAGCAATTGGTAGTGGCAATGTGCAGTCTTGGTTTGAAGGTCAAACGGGTAACTTAACGCTTACGGCTTCAGCACTTAATTTAGCGACAGACGGCTTTACACCAAAATCGGGTTCACCTTTATTAGGTGCTGGTGGGGATTCATCTGAGCTTGACTCGTTCTTTACCAAAACAGATTACATCGGCGCATTCGATGGCGATAATAATTGGATGGATGGTTGGACAGTTGCTATTACACCAAGCTTTCCTGACGATATTGCTAATGCATTAGCACAAGGACTTGCAACAGATGTTTCTGCTAGCTTCCCTACAATTACAGACAAACCTGTATATCAATTAACCTCTGATGTTGTATTTACATCTGATGTAACACTGACTAACGATGCGCATTGGATTTTAAAAGGACGTACAGCCGTTGGTAATGACCGCGCTGACAACACAACACTTTATGTTCAGTTTGGTACAACGTTAATTGGTGAGTCGGGTGATGACTTCTTAGTTGTTCGCCGTGGTTCTAAAATTGAAGCGGTAGGCAGTGTAAATCAACCAATTACTATGACGTCAATCCAGGATATGACGGGCGGCGAAACTACGATTGGTCAATGGGGCGGTTTAGTATTATTGGGTAATGCACCTGCTAACTCATGTGGCGACCAACAAGGTGAAGCTACCGCAGAAGAACTTGCCAGTTGTGGTGTGTCTGCTGAAGGTGACGCAGGCCAGTTCGGTGGTAATGACCCTGAAGATAATTCAGGTACGCTAAAGTATGTTGCAGTTAAGCAAGCGGGTAAAACGCTGGGTAATGGCGATGAACTTAACGGTATTACACTTGCGGGTGTTGGTCGTCAGACTGAACTAGATTACATTCACGTTCATGAAAATCTAGACGATGGTGTTGAATTTTTTGGTGGTACTGCAAATATTAGTCACCTTGTTTTAACAAGCATAGGCGATGATTCACTTGATTGGTCGTTCGGTTGGACGGGTAAAGCGCAATATGTACTGATTAAACAATCAGACTCTGAGGGCGACAATGCAATTGAAGCTGATAACTCTGAGTTTGATTCAAGTGCAACGCCACTAACAATGCCAACTATCTCTAATGTAACAATTATTGGTAATGTGGGTGTAAATGGTATCCGCTTACGTGCAGGTACTGCGGGTATGCTTAAAAACGTAGTGGTTACAGGCGGGGCAGATTATTCAAATTGTTTACGAGTAGGCTCTGATTCAGCGCCGCGAGCAGAGGACGGTACATTAACTGTTACTCACTCAATCGTAGCGTGTGAAACCGCTAAAAACTTTGGTACACAAGCAATTGGTACAGGTAATGTTGAGTCTTGGTTCTTAGGCCAAACAGGTAACTCTGTGCAAGCAGCCACAGACCTTGGTTTAGCAGATAATGGCTATATGCCAACTGCTGAGTCGTTATTACTCGGTAATGGCTTTGATTCATCAAGCTTAGATAGTTACTTTGATTCTGTAGATTACATTGGTGCGATGGATGCAAAAACAGACTGGACAGCAGGTTGGGTAAAAGTAGGCCTTTAACCCAAACCACATTATAGCCGAGCGAAAGCTCGGCTAATGTCTTGTTTTGTTTCGGAGTATAAAAATGAAATCTTTTAAACCCTCTACACTTGCTTTATCAAAGTTAAACTACGCTGTAATGGCTGCCTTACTTGGTTTATCAGTAAATACAGTCACGGCTGCTGAGCAGCAAGTAGAAGAGCAAGAAATAGAAGAAGTTGTTGCTGTAGGGCAACGATTAAAGGGCAGTGCAGGTGCTGTACTGCAAGAACGTCAAAACCAAGCGTTTGTTGCCGATATTATGGGGGCAGACCAAATATCACGTACTGGTGATGGCGATGCCGCCTCTGCACTTCGTCGTGTTACTGGTTTAACGTTAGTCGATGGCAAATTTATTTATGTGCGTGGTTTAGGTGAACGCTATTCTAGTACTCAGCTAAATAGCATGTATGTACCAAGTCCTGATCCTACTCGCTCAGTGGTTCCTTTGGATTTATTTCCATCTGAAATTATTGAAAGCTTGAGTGTACAAAAGTCATTTTCACCGGATATGCCAGCGCATTTTGGTGGTGGTAATGTAAATATTCGGACTAAATCAATTCCTTCTGACTTTTTATTAAAAGTACAAGTGGGTACATCGTACAATACTTCTAATAGCGATACCGGTTACTTTTACAGTGGCGGTGATGATGACTGGATGGGTCGAGATGATGGTTCGCGAGCATTATCGGATGTGTTTACTACTGCGCTTACCAGTGATGCTGGTCTTGAGGGCAATATAAACACTACGTTAGCTGAGCGTAAAAACCTGATTCAATCGCTTGATTGGGATGTAGGTATTTCAGAAAAGGATGTTGACCCTGCCATGAACTTCTCTATTGCCTTAGGTGATAGATTTGAAAGTGAGGCAGGTACTTTTGGTGTGCTTGCAGCCGTATCTTACGATAACGAGTGGGAAGTAGTTCAAGAGCAAAGCGGCTCAAGCCTTGGTAGCTTAGGCTGTGAAGACAAATGTTTTGCCCAGTATTACGATGGTACATCGACTGAGCAAAATGTACGTTGGAGCGGCACATTAAATTTAGGATATGAGTTAAATTCAAACCATAAGTTTGAGCTTACTAATATTGCACTTCATGACATGAGTGACCGCGTACGTAACCGCGATTACTTTGATGCAAATGAAACCGAAGAAGGTGTCACCGAATTACGCCGAGTAGATATTACGTACGAAGAGCGCGAAATGTTTTCGACTCAGCTTAAGGGGACGCACAACTTTCCAGAGCTAAATAATTTATTTTTTGATTGGTATGGCGGTTTAAGTCGAGCAAACCGTAATGCACCAGGTGGTTTAGATGTTGTTTATCAGCAAAATTTAGTTGATGGCGTGCTTGAATCTGAACAACTACAAGATGTAGCTGCAACAAATATCACCCGTGAGTATCAAGTATTACACGACGATGTTGAAACATTTGGTTGGAATATGGGTATGCCTTTTTATGGTGACGGCTATGAGCTTGAGTTAAAAATAGGCGGCGATTTTTCAGAGAAAAAACGTGATGCAAGTAATGTGAAGTTTGGCATTACGCACCGTGGTATAAGCGATGAGTACTCGTTCGGTTCTAACGTAAGCGATATTTTTGCGGATGAAAACACGGCGAATGACGCTTTTTATGCAAGTGTAACTGGCTCAGGTATTTTTGATGACGGCACCACTGATGGTGATAAGTACAGTGCAGCGCATAAATTAGATGCTTATTATTTTATGGCGGATTACTTCTATCAAAACACTTGGCGTTTTACTGGTGGCGTTCGATGGGAAGATTTTTCGCAAGTATCAGTCGGTTATGAAGCGCATACTAATTTCTTTGAAAATACGCTACAAGAAATCCAAGATGTAGCTATTAATGAAGATAACTTTTTTCCTTCTTTAGCTGTTACGTACATCATGGATGAAGAGATGCAATTTCGCTTAAATTTAAGTGAAACAACCATTCGCCCAGATCTACGTGATGTAAGCTCGTCTTTCTTTGTTGACCCGTTAACTGAGTTTCTGGTGAGAGGATCTCCTAGTTTACAAAGTTCTAATTTAAAAAATGTTGATTTTAGGTTTGAATGGTATATGCCATCAGGTAATAATCTTTCTGTTGCATTATTTTATAAAGACATTGAAAACCCAATTGAAATGGTTGAGCTTGCGGGCGTAGGGGGAGCATCTCCACAGTTATTAACAGCTAATGCTCAGTCGGGTAAATTGTCGGGTATTGAAGTTGATTTTTTAACTGACTTTGGCTTTATAAATAAGGATTGGTCCTCAGCATTCTTGTCAGGCAACGTTACGCTATCTGACTCAAGTGTTAATTTGGGGATTAATGATTCAGACGGTGTTGACTCACTGTTTGAAACACAGCTTAAAGAAGCCCTTGAGGCCGATACGGTATCGAATATTGTAACTAACAATGAGCGTCGTTTAGTTGGTCATTCTGAGTGGGTTGCAAACTTACAAATGGGCTATGACTCGGATGATGGATTTCATTCTACTTCATTAATTTATAATGTGTTTGGTCCTCGTATAATTGTACCTGGTACACGTGGTAATGAAGATGCAGAAGAAAAGTCGTTTCACTCAGTTGATTTAGTTTATTCTTACTTCCCTAACTTTAACTCTAAAGTTAATTTTAAGGTTAAGAATATGCTTGGCCAAGAAAAAGAAATTGAACAAGAGGGTCTTACCCTTTGGGGACAAGACACCGGCACTGAGTTTAGTTTAAGTTATAGCTATGAGTTTTAAGCGTTTACTTTAATGTAATCCCCCTCGTAAGGGATGAATAAACCCACCGTTAACCCTGTATTCAATACAGGGTTTTTTATGACTATGAAAAAAATTTGAGTTCTACTTTATTCACTAGTTTTAGCGCGCTGGTGGTGTTATTTTGACGTTAATGAAAATTAAATCTCACGCAATGAATTTAATTTTTAATGTATTAAGGCATCTTTTATGAATCAAACAGTGGAAAAAACAATGAAAAAAGTGGGATTAGTCGGTTGGCGTGGCATGGTTGGCTCTGTGTTATTAGAACGTATGCAGCAACAAAATGATTTTGCCCATATCGACACCACCTTTTTCACTACCTCACAAGCGGGTCAATTAGGTCCAGATATAGCAGGCGATGCAAAACCATTACTAGATGCAAGTGACATTAGCGAACTTGCTAAAATGGATATTATTGTTACTTGCCAAGGCGGTGACTACACCAATACGGTATATCCAAAATTACGCGAGTCGGGTTGGGATGGTTACTGGATTGATGCAGCTTCAGCACTGCGTATGAGTGAGGACAGCATTATAGTGCTAGATCCCGTAAACAAAGATGTTATTGAACAAGGCTTAGAGCAAGGCGTTAAAACCTTTGTGGGCGGTAACTGTACTGTATCGCTGATGCTACTTGCATTAGGTGGTTTATTTGAGCAAGACCTAATTGAATGGGTAAGCCCAATGACTTACCAAGCGGCGTCGGGCGCTGGTGCACGAAATATGAAAGAGCTTATTGCACAAATGGGCGCTATTCATGCAAGTGTTGCAGATAAACTAGATAACCCAAGCTCTGCTATTTTAGAAATTGATAAAATAGTAAGTGAAACAATGGCGTCAAAAGACTTACCACAAGACCAATTTGGTGTGCCATTAGCGGGCAGTTTAATCCCTTGGATTGACGTACCTATGCCAAGTGGTCAGTCTAAAGAAGAATGGAAAGCACAGGTTGAAGCGAACAAAATTTTAGGTTCTTCAAAGCAACCAGTGCCAATTGATGGTTTATGTGTACGTATTGGCGCTATGCGTTGTCATTCACAAGCGATGACCATTAAATTGCGTGAAGATATTAGCGTAGAAAAAATTGAAGAAATTTTAGCGTCTCATAACAAGTGGGTTAAGGTTATTCCTAACGAGCGTGAAATTAGCGCAACAGACTTAACACCCGTTAAAGTAACAGGCACTTTAAGCATTCCTGTTGGCCGCATTCGTAAATTAGCGATGGGGCCAAAATACATCAGCGCATTTACAGTAGGCGATCAGCTTTTATGGGGAGCGGCAGAGCCACTTCGTCGTATGCTACGCATAATTGTTGATGGTGAGTAATACCAATTCGCAATAATACTTAATCAATTTGAGGGGTTAAATCTGACGCTAACTACGTTAAATATTTCTGATATAGAACAACTAAATAACGAAATCTTTGCCTTGTTATCGACACGATTTTCTTCCCTCAAAATAGATCACTTAATTAAGCGAATTGGTATAATATATAATCAGTATTAACAAAAAGGGTTGGCAATTTGCCAACCCTTTTTAGTTTAATGGCTTATAAAACCGCTTAAGAGGCTTAAACAATACTTTTTTATGAATGTTCACTGTTGTTTATTATTGAACTTAAGTAAACTGTTTACATTGTGAAACAGCCTATTCAAGTAACATTAATGACCTCTCATATAAATAACTTTGCCAATAAGCGATTAGCATTTGTTAGCTCCTATTTTAGTTCTGCAATTGCTATAAACACGGTTGTTTCTTGTTTTCTTATTTTTAGCAGTATTAACCACAGCGCCTCGCAAGAAAAATTTTACTGGCTTTTTACGCTAACGTTTATTTCATTACTACGAATAGCCAATCATGTATTTGTTAACAACGTCCATGCTTTTAAATATCACCTTTATTTTATAGGTTTATTATTAACAGCCGTAACTTGGGCTGCTTTTCCTATTTTGTTTTATGAAAACATGCCAATGCAGGAGAAGTTTGTATCTCTGGTTGTTTTTAGCTCCCTTGCTGGTGGCGGTGTAAATGTTTTAGCCTCCGATATTCGCTCTTCCTTATCGTATATAACCTGTTTACTGGTTCCTTTTAGTATTTTATTACTTTTACAGCCTATTGAAGATGAGAATGTACTAGGTATTTTAGGGCTCGTTTTATGGTTTATTTTGTGTTTTGTTACCGCTGTACGTTCTGCTAAAGATGTAAAGTCATCAATTAATAATGAACTTAAGTTAGATCAATTTATTGAAAACTTAGAAAACGAAGTGCAACTTCGTACCGAACAAATAATCCTTTTAGAGCAAAAAGACAATTTAACTAAATTGTTTAACAGGGGGAGCTTTGTTTCTAATGTCGAGCTTGATTTAGCCAATCAAAATGATGATATTAAAGCCGTTTTATTTTTAGATATGGATGACTTTAAAATCATCAACGATAAATACGGTCACGATTTTGGTGACTTTGTGCTGGCCCAAACAGGTAAACGATTAGTTGAAACACAAACTCAGGGCGATTTTATTGCTTGTCGTTGGGGAGGGGATGAGTTTATTTTTTATACTCGTAGTAACACCGAAGACGAACTTTTTGACTGTGTTTTTAGATTAGTTAAAACTTTAACGAAAACAGTAAGCATGGATAGCTATCAAGTAAACCCTTCTTTTAAGGTTGGGCTGTATTTTACGCGTGAAAATTTTAATCTTGAAGACGCGATTAAATACGCTGATGTTGCTATGTATGAAGGTAAGAAAAGCCGTAATGAAATATCGGTATTTGACGAGCGAATGCATGAATCGCTTAAAAGAGAAGAAATACTTCGAAGCTCAATTAAAGAGTGCGTAAAAAAAGGTGACTTTCATCTGTGCTATCAACCTATTGTTGATATAAGCACAAATGAAATAACCACGTTTGAAGTACTACTTCGTTGGCAGTTTAATGATGAATTTATTCCCCCTTCAGAATTTATAGATATTGCAGAGCGATATGGAAAAATTAATATATTAGGTGAATTTGTACTAGAACAAGCCATCGCGAGTTTAAGTAAGTTAAACGCAGTGAATAGTAAGATTGGATTGTCGATTAATGTGTCGGTGTTGCAACTAGAAAACCATAATTTTTTAGATTTTTTAGTTGCTCTTCTAAATAGATATGCTGTTAAACCATACAATGTGCATTTAGAAATAACAGAAACAGTGATGATTAAAAATTTACCGTATTTGTCAAAAGTGATTACGGCCATAAAAAATACCGGTGTGCGTATCTCTATTGATGATTTTGGTACTGGGTTTTCTTCTATATCGGTTTTAAAAGAGCTGTCAGTTGATTACATTAAAATAGACAAATCTTATATTGATAATATTTGTGAGTGCTCAAAAGACAAAAGTATTGTATCTGCGGTAACTAACATGTCGCATATGATTGGTTGCCAAGTAATAGCGGAGGGCGTAGAAAACCCCGCTCAGCTAACGTTATTACAAAGCTTACAAATTGATAAGTATCAAGGTTTTATATTCAGTAAGCCAGTTAGATTTGCCGATGCGCTTAAACTTATTAGTTAGAGCGCTGACTTTTCAGGCACAAAGTTTGTTTTATCTAGGTTCGATTTAAGCGTGCCGTGCGTTTCTGGCTCGCTGCGAGCGGTAACTTCTTTTGTGTTATTCTATTAGCTTACATTCATATGAAAATAACTTAAAACGGAGCAACCCGCCTCGTTTTTTTAATGTTATTTGCCTAAAGATGCTGCCGAGAATTCAACCTAAAAAGATAGGTAGGCCTTAGTAATAATGAACTTTTATTGACTTAATTCGCTTATATGAACTACCTGATTACGCCCTCCATTTTTAGCATGATAGAGTGCTTTATCTGCCTCATTTATTGCGCTTTCAATTGCGGTTTTATTGCATTTAATATTTATTACGCCAAAACTTGCTGTAACATTAATTACTTTATCATTAAAATGAATCGGACTACTGGCGAGTGCGTTTCTTAGTTTTTCGGGGAATGCTTTAGCTGTAGGCTCGTCGTTACGTGCTATTAATAAGGTAAATTCTTCGCCACCAATTCGGCCAAACAAATCATCTGGATTTATGCAGTCTTGCATTATTTTCGCCGCTTCTACTAACACCACATCACCTCCTGCATGTCCAAACTCATCGTTTATTTTTTTAAATTTATCTATATCCCAATAAATTAAGCTTACGTACTTATAATTATTAAGTTTATCTTTTAGTTGCTCTTGGCTTTTATTATAAAACCCACGCCTATTTAAGCAGCCCGTAAGTACATCAGTCATTGCAAGGTGGTTCATTTTTTCGGCTAAATCAGACGCCATTATGAATATCATAAATACGGCCATGCCGACATGAGCAGCAGGGACAGTCATAAAATTAATTAATGTATATAGCGCTATATATTCTTCATTCACTTGGCTGCCTTGCAGTAATGCTATGCTTGCTGCAACAAATAAAAGTAATCCACATAGCGAATAAGTGATACTAGCGCCTATTTCAGCAGGGAGTGATTTTTGCTTATGCCTGAAAATAATAACCGCACTTAGTATCAGTAAGATCACATCGTAATACACATACAACGACATAAATAAGCCAACATGCACATTTATGGCTGTAAAATAATAAACAGCAGCAAGAGTTACTATTGCCGAGATGATTAAATAGCGAATTTTTATACTCGAATTTACCCTAATGCAATGCCCCCATGTACCAAGTAGCACAGAGCCTACTGAGAAGCTGCTTCCTAACATCCAATATAGTGTGTGAGAGTCAAATAATGGTTCTGCTAATATTGTTGCCCATTGACATGCAGAGAGTGCGAATGCGATTGTCCAAAGCATGGCATATTGCTTTTTACCTAACGTAAACCACGACATTAAAAATATGACAGACCAAATAACACTGGTTAAAAAGAGGGTAACTAATATATAAAAAACAGGGTTCATGTATTGTTATTCTTGCTTGCGTTAATTTTACTTTAGTAGATGAAAGCGGTTTATTCGAATCAATGCAGGTTATTAGTTGGCAAAACTATAAATAGATAAGCATGGGAATCACTTCATTAAGCGGTGTATTTGAATAGTGGTATATCCTTTGCTGTAGTGATTGTAGTTTAGAGTTTTAAGCTTATATGGCTTTGCTCTATTTGTAATTTTATACCTAACAGGTACTTAAGTTACAAATATTAGTAATTTTTACACGTTTATTTATGTACTTAATTAAAAAGTTTAACTAATTAGAGCCTGTTTATCTTTCGAGGTTAAATGTGCAGCTGTACGTTTGGTTTTTAGACAAGGTTGAGTCTATGTTGTGTGGTTGTTCTTCATAAATAGGCGATAACGCAGCATTAATGCCAAACATACGCAGCCCCTAAATAGAACAAATTTTAATCCTTAAAGGTCAATAGGCCCTGGTTTTTAGCAAAGGAAATTAGAATGCATTTTTCATCTACAACATTTCACGCCAAATATTTTAAAGGTGTAATAGCGCTGATTGTATTGCTTATATTAATACGAATAGCCGCGCCTTATGTAGTTCAATACTACGTAAATTATCAGCTAAAACATACGCAAGGTGTTACGGGGCATGTTGGTGATGTCGATTTGTTCTTATATCGCGGTGCCTACGCGATTGACGACGTTGAAATTTACGCTGTTGATGCAACTTCAGCTCCGAAGCCTTTACTGAGTATTCAAACTCTTGATTTTTCACTCGCGTGGTCAGCCCTTTTAAAGGGCAATTTAGTAACGAACATGGCCTTTACGCGTCCTGAAATAGTTATTTACGATAAAGACCCAAGTTCAGTAGAGCAAAATAAACAAGTAAAAGACGAAACTACCTGGGTAGGGCTCGCCAATAACTTAGTACTGTTTTCTATTGATACCTTAACAATTGAGCAAGGAAAGTTAACCTTAGTTAATTCAACTAACAGCGGTGAAAACCCCACTTTTATATCAAATATTAATGCCAGAATAGAGAACATAACGAATGCGCAAAACCTATCAAAAACACTTGTGACTACTCTAAGCGTGGAGGGGGCATTAATGGGGGAGGCTGCATTAAAGCTTAATGGCAAATTAGACCCTTTTAGCAAGCAAGCTAATTTTGATTTTAATGCAGAGGTACAACGCTTTTCAGTTAAAAATTTAGACACTGTATTTAAAGTGTATACACCGTTTGATATTGAAGCGGGAGGCATTGATGGCGCTATGGAACTTGCGGCTAAAGATAATAACTTAAATGGTTATGTAAAAGCAGGCGTTCAAAACTTGCGTGTTTTTTCGTGGCGCGAAGATATAGAAAAAGATGACGACGGCATATTTACGGCCATATTTGAAGGCAGTGTTGATTTATTGGGCTCTATCCTCGAAAACGATGAGTCTAAACTTGTTGCTGCACGCATTCCTATAGAAGGGCAATTAGACAATGCGGATGTTTCGACTTTCCAAGCAGTTACTTCGGTTTTAAAAAATGCTTTTTTTGATGCGTTTAAGATGAAAGTAGATAACGTCATTTCTTTTGAAGATACGGATAACAAACCTGATAACAATGGGAATTAAAGCACTTTGGGAATGCATGTTTGAGTTGAATGCCTAAGCTGCACCCACTTTTTAAACTTTAAGTGGGTGCTTTAGTACTCTTATCAGATTAGTTTTTGCGGTTACTCAATAGCTCTTTAAGCTCAGCAATTTGGGATTTTAGTTCGTTTACTTGCCCTTGCGTTGCAGGTAATGAGCTGTCGTCTGCGAGCTCTTCTCGTGCTTTGCGGTGCTCCTCACTCATAACTTCTAAAATGGCACCTACCATCATGTTTAAAAATACAAATGCGGTTAAAAATATAAACGTAAGGTAATAAATCCAGCTTAGTTCGTACACCGCCATTGTTTCGTACATTATGTCGGTCCAATCTTCAAATGTTGCCACCCTAAACAAGGTAAGCATTGAGATTGAGACGTCTTGCCAAAGTACGGGGTTTATTTCAGCAAACATCATGCTGCCCATTGCAGCGTATATATAAAAAATAACAAACATTAATAGGGCTATATAACCCATTTGTGGAATGGCTTTAAGTAATGAGTTAACTAATAAGCGCAGCTCAGGGATCATCGATACCAATCGCAGTACTCTAAATATGCGAAGTAGACGAGCAATTAACATAGTAGAGCCAGCAGCAGGATATAAACTGCCCAATACTATGATGGTGTCGAATATATTCCATCCTTTAGAAAAAAAGTGTTTTATGCCTTTACTTGCAATAAAGCGGATTACTAGTTCAATTAAAAAGAATGCGGTAATGCCAACGTCCATCCAATTTAGAGCAAGCTCTACGGTAGGATGTAGTGAGTAAGTGTGCGCACCGACTGTCAGGGCAGAAACAATAATTACAGCTATAACAAATGATTGAAATATCTTGCTTTTATCTATACGCTGAAACAACTTTTGTAACTGCGACATCATAGAAATAGATCCTTTGGAGATTAAGATTTTATGGCGCTAATATACAATAATATTGTAATAATTTAACGCTTTTTCGATATAGAAAGTGTAAGGAAATTTAATGTTTATCAATAAACTAAAAAGTAGCGCATTACTTATTGTTGGATTATGTGTTTTAGCTGGTTGTAGCTCTGACGCGCGTTTTCATGAAGTTCAATCGGCGCGCCTTGATGAATGTAACTATAAAGCCGACAAAGAATATTACGAATGCCTAGATAAACAAGACTCTAACTACGAAGAGTTTAAAAAACAGCAACAAGCAGAAACTAAATAAGTAACCTTTATATTTATGACTAAAACTCAAAAGCAGCGCGATAAGCACATTCGACTAGCACTTACTAATTCATGCGAGGCAATAAAAGAAAGCGTAATTGGTTTTGATTATCTAACGCATACCATTGATTTAAATAACGAGGCCAATACGTTAAAAGTACAGTGTTATTTTAATGATGATATAGCCCTTGAAAGTGCAAAACCGCAACTTAACGAATTAACAAATATAATACTCAAAGAGCTTACGAGTATTAAGTTGAACGCAAAACCAGCACATATTTCATTTTCCGCCAATTAACAGAGCTTTTGTTGGTTTGATAGCACATGGACGTTATAATTAGATAAATTATTTTTAGGGTTTAAATTATGGCTGTTCCTACGCGTTCGCAAATTTCACCAGGTACCAAAGTAAATATTGTATTAAAAGAAGATCAACGCAGCGGCACATTAACTGAGGGTGTGGTTGAGCGCCTTTTAACAAAATCACCAAATCACCCACACGGTATCAAAGTACGTTTAGAAGATGGTCAAGTTGGCCGAGTAAAAGAGATTTTATAATGGCAACGTTAACAGAGCAGGCTTTTTGGGATTTAGTAACAACGCCTGATTTAGGGCTCGATCCGCAAAGTGTGAGCGATAATTTAAAAGCTAAGCTAAGTGATTTAACAGACGAGCAGCTAATTGCCTTTGATAAGTTTTTTGGTATTAACATGCGCAAATGTTTTACCTGGGATTTATTTGGTGCAGCATTTGTAATGGCGGGTTGTAACGACGAATACGGCTTTAGCGAATTTAGATGCTGGTTAATTTCGCGCGGTAAAACAGTTTTCGAAAACGCCTTAGAAAATGCTGATTCTATAGCGCAGTGTACACCTGTTTATTACTTAAACGAGCAGCCTTATCCGTACATTGATGAGTACGACTTAATAGCCGGTTTATTATTTGAAGAACGTAACGAAGACGAATTGCCGTTTATCCCATCTGGCAGTGATGAACCCAAAGGTAAACGTTTTAAAGACAAACCTAAGTTTTTAAAGCAAAGCTACCCTTTATTATTTGCAAAGTACTGGCAATAAAATAAATACCAATTCGTATAACTAGTTAAACAATCTAATGAGTTCAATTTACCCTTACAATTAAGCGCATTGGTATAAATCGTTTTGTTGTTTAAGTACGTATTAAATAAAGTGCTTAACAACAAAATGGTTTGTAATGAGTATCTAGGGCATGTTTACCTTTGGTGGTTGAATTTGTTCAATCCAAGAAGGATTTAATCGCGGCGCGAGATTTGTAACCTAGTGGGCTCGACAACTGCTCCTGCATTATTCTAATGGCTTACATCCATGTAAGAATAATAAAAACCGAGCAAAGCTTCCGCGTCCTACTCACGCACTCGCTCCTGTAATACGACTTCTCTCCTTTTATAGTAAATCTCTGTTATAGTTGTTAAAAGTTATAAAAGCTAAGTGATTAAGCATTTTGCTATTATTTAACACGCTGACTCACGAGGATACACCCACGAAATGAAATATTTAACACTCGCTTTATTAACTGTCGCTTTTACAAGTGCAAATGCTTTTTCTGAGCCGAGTAATAAAACACGATTTATACCGTTTTTAAAGTCAAAATTGGGGGCATACGAAGTTGTGTCGACCAATTCAGGGTTATGCGTTAATAGCGATTTGAGTTTGACAGACGAAAGTGATTTGAGTGCAGGTTTTAAACTTGGAGAACAAATTGTATTTGGATCGCTCCATAATGGTACTCGCACTATTAAAAAACCAAACTTTTGTTTTATAACCAGTACGCTTAAATATAAAAGTGATGGCCTTGAAAACGGTTTAAGAATGAGCCGTTGTGAAAACCCTGCAAACGAAAAAACAATCAGTCAAAGTATCAAGTTTTTAGCTGATAACACACTAAAATATACATTAAGCGAACCTAGTGTAGAGTGCACATTTAAAAAAGCAGACGAGAGCAAATAAAGCATCTAGTAAGTAGTAAATCATTCGCAGTATATTTTAGGGATATCGCGCCAACGCGTAGTGTACTGCGGCGATAAAAAATCACGGTTCATGTGCCATCGGTCATTTAATTTACTGCTTGCAAGGCTGAGCATCCCTTTTCCGTATCGATTATTGATTGTGTCTAGGCATTGCATAAGCTTTGGATTATCAGGGCTCTTATTAAATAAGTCATTTTGCTGAAACTGTTCTGATATTAGCTCTACCGCGCCCACACCACACTTATAAAATCGGATCCCCGGTTGGTAAATATTATTAAACACCTCAGATACAGCATTAGCCATCACGCAGGTGTCGTTAGTGGGTGAGGGGAACTTATACACAAACGACTTTTTATAATATCTGTTTTCATGCGCGCCACTGGCTGCAAAAATATAAAGCTGGTGAGTAAGCGAGCGTTGCGCTCTTAGTTTATTAGCCACTGTGGTTACATGGTTAATTAGCGCCGTTTTAAGGGCTGTTGGCTCGCATATGCGCTCTCCAAAACTACGGGTCGAATAAATCTCTCGCTTGTCTTGTCGTACATCATCCCAGTTTAAACATGTTATCCCGTTAAGTTCGCTTACTGTACGTTCAACAACCACACTAAATGCACGGCGCATTGCTTTAGGGTTTTGCTGAGCAAGGTCCCAAGCGGTGTGTATATTCATTATTTTAAGCTTTTTAGCTAGTCGCCGGCCTATTCCCCAGACATCTTCGCAGCTCATTCTTTGTAAAATAGCTTGGCGAGTTTGCTCGCTATTTATTACTGCTACACCATTAAAACCACTGAGCTTTTTAGCGGCGTGGTTAGCGGCTTTTGCTAAAGTAGGGGTTGGGCCAAAACCAACACCTACAGGAAGTTTTGTTTCGCGCCATACTGTGCGCCTTATTATATGGCCATATTCATGCCAATCTTTAATTAATGATCTGTAGCCATCAAAGTGCAAAAACGATTCATCAATACTGTATATGTGTTGTGTATCGCAAAAGCGGCCAATAATATTCATCATCTTGTCGCTTAAATCAGCATAAAGCTCGTAATTACTAGAGCGAATAACAACGTTGTTTTGCTCAAGTAAATGCTTAACTTTAAAGTACGGGCCAAATTTAGGAATATTTAAACGCCGAGCAATAGGGCAAATAGCGCATACACAGCCATCGTTATTGGTAAGTACAACCACAGGTTTGGATCGAATAGCAGGGTCGAATACTTTTTCGGCACTGGCATAAAACGACACAGCATCAACTAAGGCATACATTTTAGTAACTCTGGGCTTTGCCTGTGCATTCTTATTGATAGCGTTACTACGCCCTCAAGCTGAAACTCGTCTGCAGAGGTTAGTTGTACAGGCTTATGTAAAGAAGAAGCTGAAAGCAGCCGCGCATTGGTTTTATCAAGTAGTTTGCATACAAAAAGACCATTTAAGTTAGCAACAATAACGTCACCATTTTCTGCAGGCTCTGCACGGTCGATAACTAATAAGTCACCTTCAAAAATTCCGACTTCTTGCATAGAGTTACCCGATGCAATACCAATAAACGTAGCATCTGGATGCTTTATTAAAAGCTCATCAAGGGTTACACCTAGCTCTGTGTACTGCGCTGCGGGTGATTCAAAACCACACACGCCTGCTTCTATATAAATGGGAATGACAAACATAACACAACCTAAAACGCATATACTGTATAAGTGTACAGTATATGCGTTTTGTGTAAGTTATGCCAAGAATGTATGGCTGATCAATCCATGTTTTTGATCATTTGTTGTGCGGTATCTAAAAAGTCTTTGATTTGCTGAGGGTTTAAGTTTTTACACATTTGATTATTTATTTTCTGCTCTGAGGCTAATAACTTATCAAAAAGAACTTTACCTTGCTCTGTGAGCGACAAAATAAAGCAGCGTTTATCGTGCTCACTCGCCTGTTTATTAATTAAATTTAAGCCAATAAGATCTTTAATTAAACGTGCTATTTGCGCTTTGTCGCGCTGTGTTTTAGTAACTATATCGTTAGCCGTACAGTTATTTACGTTCGCGATAATATGTATGCAGCGTACGTGCATAGCATTAATACCAAGTTCGCCTGCGTTAATTGCTTCACGAATTGTGACACGGTAATTTTGCATTAGTTCAAACAGCGTATTTGATAAAGGTGTATTCATAGAATTCTCAATATAGTTGACAAAGTCAATTAATTTGCTATAGTTGATTTTATCAACCAATGGGGCGTTGTGCAATACCTGCTTTTTATAGCAGCCAATTATTATACCAATCTGCTTATATATGGGGTCTATTTAACGTTAAGAAAATTACGCTAGAACTAGGCTAAAATTTTTGTATCTAGTTGTTCTAAATAAAAATTTTTAACAACGTTATAGTGCAATTTAATTCGTTAAATTGATCAAAGATTTATGCAGGTGGTATTAAAGTCTAAGTTTTGTAAAACGAGGTAATACATGAGTAAACAAGTTCGCAAAGCCAACGTATTAAGTACACAGCAAATCACACCCCACCTACAGCGTATTGTTGTAGGCTCTGATGATTTTAAAGACTTAACCTCACAGTACATTGGTAACTATGTAAAAGTACTGTTCCCAAAAAATGGTGAAGTAGATTTTAACTTAAAAAAAGCCTGTATACGGTCATATACAATAAGGCATGTAGATGCACAAACAGGGGCGCTAACGCTTGATTTTGTTATAAATATGCACCAAGGCCCTGCAACTGACTGGGCTAAAATTGCAAAAGTAGGCGACGAGCTAGGTATTGCAGGACCAGGCCCTAAAAAGCTAGATAATTATGAGCATTCGCATTATGTATTACTAGGCGATTTAACATCGGTAAATGCAATAAAAGGGTATGCGCAGCAATTACCTTTAACTTCAAAAATTGATGCTTTTGTACATGTACCCACCGAAAAAGACATTATTGATTTAGAAACAAGCCGCGATGTTAATTGGCTTGTTACCGACAACGCTGACGAAGCGCTACTTAGCGCGCTTCAAAATTTGCACATTACAGCAGAGCCTCCCATTGTATTTATGGCATTGGAAGCTGGGCTTGTACGTAGGGCAAAAACACTGCTAACAGAGCAATTTAATATACCGCGCAGTAATATTGTTTCCTCAGGTTATTGGAAAAAAGGCGTAGACTCAGAAGGCTATAAAAAGCAGCGCCAACGTGATGCACAGCTTGCCTGAATACCTTAGAGCAAAATAACATATACCTATTTTGCTTTAATACCTCTGCGTAACTTGAATTGACCTAATAGCAGACCCATTTAAGTGTTTTATGCTAATGATGTAATCCATTATTAGCATGCATTTTTAGGAGCTGCTATTTTGTTAAATTCCATTCCTTTTTCGTTATTAGAACTTGCCCCCATGATCAAAGGGGACAGCGTTACTAACACTCTTCATAAAAGTACTAAATACGCCCAACGTGCAGATGAACTTGGCTTTAACCGTTTTTGGCTTGCTGAGCATCATAATATGCCAGGAATAATTTGTGCTGCCACTTCTATTTTGGTTGGACACATTGCAGGTAATACCAAAAAGATACGCGTTGGATCGGGCGGTATTATGCTGCCAAACCACTCCCCATTAGTTGTTGCTGAACAATTTGGTACGTTAGAGAGCTTATATCCAGGGCGAATAGATTTAGGACTAGGGCGTGCCCCCGGCAGTGACCAAGTAACGAGTCGTGCACTAAACAACGATATGAGCCGCGCAGAAAACTTCCCAGGTGAAGTAACTGAACTGCAAACTTTACTTGGCCCATATAACGGTACGCATCCTATACGTGCTATACCGGGGGAGAACACAAACGTTCCTATTTGGTTATTAGGCTCGAGTTTATTTAGCGCGCAGCTAGCGGCGCAAAAAGGGCTACCGTATGTATTTGCAGGACATTTTGCACCGCGCTTTGTGCACGATGCAATAGCGTTGTATAAGCGCGAATTTAAGGCATCAAGCGTACTTGATAAGCCATACGTCATGCTTGCACTGCCTTTAGTGGCAGCAGACACCGACGATGAAGCGCAATACCTGTCGACTACTTCTAAGCAACGTGTGCTCGAACTCATACGTGGTAACGAGCTGTGGCTAAAACCACCTGTTGAAAGCATGGATGGGTTGTGGAGCGAACAAGAACGCGCTCATGTAGAGAACTTTTTAAGTCTAAGCGTAGTAGGCGGACATGTAAGTATTAAACACAAGTTAGAGATGATAGCGAAACAACTAGAAGTTGATGAGTTTATATTTACCAATGATGTATTCGATAGTGAAAAACGCCACCGTGCACTCGAAATTTTAATGGAAATAAAACACTAAAATATAGTTAGTTAAGCAAGCGTACACTCTGGGCTTGTTAACATACAGACATCATCAAAAGTTAAACTTTTTTAACTCATTTTATTAACTTTAAGTGATGTCTGTATTTGTTATTTAAATATTCAAAGTAAATTTGATTGCTATTTTTAGTATATATTTTGCTTTACATACCGTTCTGTTTTTTCAATCGAACTGATTTAAACAATCAATTTTAAGATATCACTTTTATTTTTTATAATGTATGTATTAAACCAAACATCATTAAATAAAGGTAGGTTCACCGTGAAGTCTCTAAATAGCGCAACAGCTAATTCAGTTAACAAAACAGCGCAACCAAAAGTTGCACTGATTGCTGAAGGTGGCGGGCAGCGAGGGATCTTTACAGCTGGCGTACTTGATGCGTGGTTAGAGCAAGAATATGACCCATTCGATTTATTCATTGGCACCTCTGCAGGTTCGCAAAACTTAACTAGTTACTTAGCGCGTCAAAAAGGCTATGCAAAACGCCTAATTAGAGGGCTTTCGCGTAACAAACGTTTTTTTCAGCTTGGTCGCGGATTAGTGGGTAAACACATAGTTGATTTAGATTGGTACTTTGACAAAACTACTGAGGTAAAAAGAGCCATAGATTTTAAAACAGCTAAAACGAGTTTAGGCGCGCGTGAGCTACTTATAACAGCCACTAATGCACGAGACAGAAAAGCATATTACCTATCACCTACGGGTGAGAGTGGCCAATGGCGTGATTTGTTAAAGGCTTCTAGCGCACTCCCGTTTTTATACAAACAAGGTGTAAAATTAACACCTTGGTTAAACGCAAAAGCAGCTAACGAAATACACCTTGCTGAAGAGCAAGTACAGAGCGATTTTTATCTAGACGGCGGTTTAGCCGCTCCATTACCAGTGCGTGAAGCTTACAACCGAGGCGCTCGTAAAATTGTTGTAATAAGAACGGTTGACGCTAATTTTCAAGCGCAATCTGCATGGGTACAAAAGCTAAGATCATTTGCTATAGCATCAGGCTATTGTCCAAAAACATTGGACTACTTAATACAGCATGAGAAAGCGTATTTAGATGAGCTTGAGTTTATTGCAAACCCACCAAGTGATGTAGAAATAATACAAATTTTTGCAGACGAAAAACTGCATAGCAAATTATTAGGTAGTTCAAATAACGATTTACGTTTTGATCATAAATTAGGCTTAGATGCCGGTCGCTCATACTTAGCAATGCAAAATTTACAGATTAACAGCAACAACCATTACAGTGCACCTACACAATACAGCTATAACTAATTAAATATAATTACAAAAAAGCGCATAACTTTATGCGCTATTTTTTTGCCATTCTTAATCCTCATTACGCCTCATATAAACCTTACTGCATCAAAATAAAAACTATTGCATCCCGCACCTATGCGCAAAATAAAATACTGAATCTTAAAAAGATATTATTGATTTTTTAACTAATCAATATAAAGTGTAGGTGTGATTTATTATTCATATTTATAGAAATAAAATTCAATGTTGAATGTGCTTGCTTACAGATTATTAAACACCAATACACACTTCACTATCGGGTAAAGCCAAACTTAAACACTATTATGTTTAACGCATAATGAGCTGCTGGAGTTTTAAAGTTGAGTAGCGCTACATGCAGAGTTTAAAGTCGGTGCTAACATAAAGTAAAAGTATAAAATAAAAAGGGATTAGTAATGTTCGATACCGTCGTCAAAAGTGTAAACAATCTTTTATGGGGAGAAGGTCAGGTACTTATTTATATACTTTTGTTTACAGGTATATGGTTTTCGGTACGACTAAAAGCAATTCAAATACTTAAATTTAAACATATGTTTAGCCTTTTAAAAGGCAGTAGCAAATGTAAAAAAGACGACATTTCCTCATTCCAAGCGTTGTGTACAGGGCTTTGTGCACGGGTAGGTACCGGTAATTTAGCCGGTGTGGCAGTGGCAATTTCACTTGGTGGAAGCGGCGCTATATTTTGGATGTGGGTAATAGCCATATTGGGTATGGCTACAGGCTTTGCCGAAAGCGTACTTGGGCAAGTATATAAAGTGCGCGATAGTAGCGGCGAGTTTAGAGGGGGTCCTGCGTATTATATTCAGCAAGGTTTGGGTAGCCGAGCATTCGCAATTGTGTTTGCCGCATGTTTATTTTTAGGTTACGGCTTTACGTTTAGCGCAATGCAAACTAACACAATTACCGACGCACTTAATTACGCGTTTGAAGTTCCTACATTTTATTCAGGCCTGGTTATTACCGTACTAGCAGGCTCAATTATACTCGGTGGCTTTAAGGCAATTGCCCGATTTGCAGAACGTGTTGTGCCAATAATGGGCATTGTGTTTGTACTTGCCGCCGTTATTATTACGATTATAAATTTCACGCAAGTACCCGCCATGCTTAAAGATATATTTTTATCGGCGTTTGGTTTACAAGAAGCCGGAGCGGGTGCAATGGGCGCTGCCATTAAAAACGGTATTCAACGTGGTTTATATTCTAATGAGGCCGGTGCAGGTAGTGTTCCGCATGCATCAGCAAGTGCCAGCCCAATTCCTAATCACCCAGTAACGCAAGGTTACATACAAATGCTAGGCGTATTTTTCGATACAATAGTACTGTGTAGCTGTACCGCTGTGATCATTTTATTGGCCGATATAGACATAAGCGGCGAAATGGAAGGCATTCGTTTAACACAAAGCGCGATGACCGCTCATTTAGCACAAGGTGGTGTTTATTTTGTAGCAGCCGCTATTACCTTATTTGCTTTTACATCGGTGGTGGCAAACTACGCCTATGCAGAGAGCAACTTGCACTTATTTAAGCTCGACAACAAAGTAGGGCGCGGCATTTACACTTTGCTTTATTTATCAATGATGTTGTGGGGCGCATCGGCGACCTTAAAAGAAGTCTGGGATTTAGCCGATATTGCCTTAGGGTTAATGACAGTGGTTAACGTTATCGCTATTATACTGTTAACGCCGACTATTTTGTCTGTTACCAGTGATTACCACGCACAAAGAGACAAAGGTTTAGAGCCCGAATTTAAAGTAAAAGATGTAAAAGTACAGGGTAAATGCGAAGACGGCATTTGGGACTAACTCAGCATACTTAACTATAAAAAGCGGTTTTATGGCAACATAAAGCCGCTTTTTATTTTGCATAAATATTCACTCTCAGTGTTATGAAAATAACTAAAGCAACCAAAATAAAAGGCACAATTTTTTAGATGATCGAGATTCACGCAGGGAAAACAGCGGCTAAAATTATTAACGAACAGGGCTTTAAACCTGAACTTTTCACCTCTTTTTTAGGTGCAAGTGGCGGTCCTAAATGGTTTACATTATTTGGCTTAGATAAATATATTTTTGGTGAATTTTTTAAAAACCGTACCCAACCACTTAATTTAATTGGATCATCTGCTGGCGCTTTTCGCTCTGCGTGTTTTGCACAAAACGATCCTGTTGCTGCGATTGAGCGCTTAGCAAAATCGTATTCGCAAACTCGATATTCAAGTAATAAACCAACACCTAGTGAAATAACAATAAAAGCGCGCGCATTACTTGAAGATGTTTTTGGCGATAACGGCGTAACCGAAATTATAAATAACCCAACATTTAAAGCGCACTTTATAGTAGCAAAATCGAATGGCTTTATTGCCAGCGAAAATAAATTAATACAGTTAATGGGTTTATCAAAAAGTTATATGTTAAACCGCGTTAACCGAAAATTATTAGGCTCGCAATATGAGCGTTTTATATTTGGCCCAGCAACAAGTGACTTATCAATTACCGACAGCTACAATTTTAAAACGCAAAACATAGCGCTTACTCAAAATAATTTAAAAGATGCATTACTTGCATCGGGTTCAATACCACTTGTTATGCAAGGCATAAAAAATATTGCAGGCTCGCCGCAAGGAATATATCGCGACGGCGGAATAATTGACTACCACTTTGATTTAAAAATTAATAATCCAGGACTTATTTTATATCCGCATTTTAATAGCGAGCCAAAATCAGGGTGGTTCGATAAAAATTTAAAACGTAAAGTGTCACCACTTAATTACGACAACGTGGTAATGATTACTCCATCAAAAGAATTTGTAGCAAGCTTACCGTACGGAAAAATCCCAGACAGAAACGACTTTACCGATCTTGATGCAGATACGCGTATTAAATATTGGAACACCGTGTTTAGTGAAACTGAAAAGTTAGCCGAGGCGTTTGATAAAAAATTAACTGTAAGAGAAAATGTTCTAGATATAGACTATTGCGATAATAGGAAATAATAAATTGAAGAGTTATCGTGTAATGATCGAAAAAAATAAAATAACAATCACAGCCATTTTATATTTTTATGTAATATTCTGTTCAATCTCATATCAATGGGGATTTTGGCTCAAATTTGATATAAATATTTTATCCTATATAACACTGACTGAAATAGCAAAAAATACCGTATACCCAGCGCTACCTGCAGTATTTATATTTCTTTTGTTTTTAGGCACAGCGGCAGGTAGTAATTCAATTACGGAAAATACAAGATTAGAAAAAGGCCCTAATAAAATACAAAGAGTAATAAACTCTATTGTAGCTATAATTTTTATTATAAATACATCATTAATAATATTCATCATGATTAAACAAGGTACTACAGCAAGCGGCTATGAAAAGTTGAAAGGAATATATCCGTTTATATCATGTCTAGTTTATATTGTTGTAATGTTGAATCTTAGAAAGACGAATATAAAAACCTTACCTCATATAGGGTTGTTTACAGCGGTATTTCTACCAACAGTTTTTTTCTTTGGAGGTACTTTAAAGTCGGATGAAATATTGAATGATAGAGCATCTGGGAAGTATGTCGTTTTTGAAAAGGGTATTTGTACCTCAACTAAAAATGAAAAGTATAAGTACATCGAAGTAATTGATAACAAAGTATTCAGTATCTCACTAAAAGATAAGAGCCTCTGCATTAGAAAAGCTGAAAATTTTAAACTAGTCGATTTTAAGATAGATAGCAGTACTATTTATCTATGAACTAATTTTAATAATGAAGTTAATGAATTTGTTTTAGCCAGAGAAAGGCTAGTATATAACAACCTATAAATTTAAGCCGCGTTATGTTTAGACAGCGCCCCGCCAAAATATCTAAAAGGCGGGGCGCTTGTGGTTTTTCGTGTGGAAAATGGCGCAGCTCCACACGAACTAGAACAAAAGCCCTTTTAAGCGTAGCGGTTCTAGCCCGTAACATAATGGGATTTATGGGTGGTATTTTCTTTGATTGTTGTAACTTTATTCAAAGTGTGTATACTTTAAGAATAATGTAACGTTAATCAAAGGTGTTTTTATGAAAACTACAGTTAAGGAAAAATCAAAAAGAGGTGGTAAACGTGTCGGCGCTGGTAGACCAAAAACCGTTTTTGATGAAAAAAAGGCTGTTAGAATAGACTCAAGAGAGGAATTGCTCATTAATCTTGTTCGCTCAAATGGCAATTTGGAGTCTCTGATTGATGAAAATAATTCTATTTTTATTCACAATATTAAAAATCGTTCGTCTTAACTTGGCGACAGCCGATAGCGAAGCGGAAACCCAACCCATCTAAATTATATTGATATTGTTTTGGCTGCACTGGCTAAATCAATATCACCAAATTAAAATCGCCCCTCTGATAAACCCCTCCGAAAATTGAAATAAAAAATCATGTTTCCGTATTGGTACAGGTTGAGAGTCCACATACTTTAATAGTGGACTCTTGTCCCATTTTGAGACTATTAAGGTTAATCCTTCCTTTTGTTTTTCAGATCTTTTACAGCGTCACTTAGATAGTTATCAATCAAATGTTGAACAATTGTTGATGTTTTAATTGTCTCTCTCGTTGCTATTGTTATTTCTACTGCTGCGTCCTGCAATGACTCTTTTCGCTCTCCATTAATAGCTATAGTGGTGTCTTTGCGCTTTTTCATTTTTAAATTTCTCAATAAATATTCATGCAACTATACAACATTTAAAAAATAATTATGAAATATGTTTACATGTAATAAATATTGAGCCTATACTTAGCCAAATTATTTATTTCGTGTTTACATGTAATGATAGACCTCTTAAGAATAAAGATACCATTTGTTGAATCTATAGTTGCTATATCTCCTGATGGAACTAGCGGGCTTATAGATTTGCGCGAGTGTCAAAAAAGAGGATGTAGAATGGAAGCTGGCGATGTTACTTTTACTGCTAATGATTATCGTCTTGATGCAGAAAATATTTGTATTGCTGAGGTTTCCGCTTTACGTCATCCATTTGAGGCACTTCCCAGCTCTTGGTCTACTTTGAGTTTTAAAGTTTATTCAGGTGGTCAAAATTATTACCCGTTCATCGAATTAAAAGCTAGTCCGGCTAAGTTACTCCAAGGTCATAACGTATTTGGTACGTGTAATGTAATGTTGTGCATTGATTCTTTGCTAACAGCATTTTGCTATGCAATGCCAGATATGGCGGATATTTTGGAATTTAATAACGCTGAATTAGCTCAGATAGATTGTACTTTTACCGCCCATTTGGATACCGAATCAGATAGTCGAAACGTAATTCATGCATTACGCAACATATCAAACGGCCAAACAAAGGGCGCTAAAAGTGCATTTGATACTACTGCATATTTTGGTAAAGGCTCACGCCATAAAAGATTAAAAGCTTATTTGAAACAGTTTGAGTTACAAGACCAAACCGCAAAGGCACAAGCTAAATACGACAAGACAAAAGACCAAGTTTACTTAAATCAATTAAACGCTATGACAGCGCCAGAAGTACAAGAATTCGCTACTAACGCATTAAGACTTGAAGCTAGTGTAATGCCAAGAATGTTAAATCGTCTTGGTATACCTACTAACATTTGGTCATTTGAAGAATACAGCGAAAAATTTGAAGGCTGCTTAATACAGGAATTATGGAATAAATCTTGGTCAGACATTTTTAAAACATTCGAAGGTGCAACCATGCGTACTTTTTCAGACGAAGAGATACAAACTAATTTGAGACAGCATTTTAAAACTGAGACAAAAAAAGGTTTTAGTTTTGCTAAAGCTGATCGCCTCTTTCGCACCTTTAGAATGATTAAACATGAGGGCTACGAGGAAGTTAAAGCAACGACTCCTAAGGCTACTTTTTACCGCACTGTTGAAGAGCTAACAAAAGTTGTTCCTAAAGCTTACCTACAAAATTTACAGGCTACAGCGTCAAACGTTGTCCCTCTAATTAGATTTGTTAACGTTGATTTTTCACGTCAACACCCTTTGAACTGGGTAGAACCGACCCGACTTTCTGAACAATTACAAACAGGTTTAAGACTTGTTTCTTAACTTTTATATTAAGGATTTATCATGCTAGTACGAGTATTAGATACAAATAATGCACACATACCTGAGCCACGCACTTTCCCAGCTAAAGGCGATAGACCTTCACGCACAGTGTATGAACAAAAAGTTTATGCTGATATGGGGGGCATTTTCCCCGTTATGTTTAAGATTTCGCATGATGACCATAATGCAGCATATCCAGTAGGTGAATATGAACTTGCACCATCAAGTTTCAAGATTAACCAATACGACCAACTTGAGTTAGACCGTTACAATATTCGTCTAACTCCATTAAGTAAAAAAGCGGGTTAACAATGGCTGCTAATTACGAATATATCGTAATTTGTCCCGTTGAACCTGTTGAAAAACAGTGTCCAGTGGAATTGGAAGTTGTACACCAACCTCTACCGATTCCGCTAGATTACGAGACATTTCAAAACGAAGTGCTCCCGTCAATCATCGTTGTCCTTCTTACCTGTTATGGGTGGAAGAAATTAAGAAAAATGGTTTTTTAACTTAAGGAATATAACCATGAAAAAATTAACTGCTTTAAAAACAGGCGTTCTAGTTTCTCTTGCCGCTGTTGCTGGCGGTGCTCATGCTGAAGCTGATGCAGGTGTTACTGCTGCAACAACAGGCTTCCAAACATTCTTTACCGATAACGCTAATATTATTGGTGCTGTTTTCTTAACTGCTGGTTTTGTTGCTATCGGTTGGAAATGGTTAAAAGGTATGCTGTTCGGTTAATGTTCATCACATTAGACACAGTGCTAATTGTCTCTGGACTCTTAGCACTTTATATACTTTTCGATGATTAAAACAAGGCGCTCCGATGCGATTACTAATATATATATTGGCGCTAATGAGCGCTTTTTTTGTTTCTGCTGTTGTTATTGATGATGAAAACAGTCCTTATAATGGCTATGAATATATAACAGCAGATTCACAGGAAGGGACACTTTATATTGATGGAACATACGGTACAAGTTGGCCTTCTCCAAAAGCAGGTTTTGATAATTATTTTGATTATGATGCTTTTTCAGCTGGTCTATTAGAGGTCAATGTATTAATTGAACGTGTGAATGTTTCGGGTAGGTATCATTCTTATTATATAAAATATGAAACTTATTCTAACTGTTCAGGTTCTCCATGTAATAGAAACGAACGTGCTTTTACACGACAATTTACTACAGCAGACGGAACTGTTTACTCTTGCCCAGATAGTTATCCAGTCGGCCCTATCGAAATTTCAGGCTCTCACCTTTGTTTGCGTGAAGCCCAGCCGAAAGACTGCCCTGCGGGTTATCACTCTAAAGCTGTTTCTGCTCAAATTGGCGGTACTGAATGTGTTCCTAAAGAATGCCCTCCTGCTGGTTCTGGCGAAAATTTATCTTCTAGTCCTGCGACTGGCGGTGTTCCTTTTTCTGGCGGTGGTATGTATTGCAATGATGGTTGTGCTTATAGCGTACCCTCTTCAAATATCACTTCTCAGGGTTACGCATCTGGAACTTCCCAAGGTGTTTCTTGTGGCGATAAACCATATGATAATAAAAAATTAGCTGACGAAGGTAATGAGGGCGGTTGTAAAACTACAACTGATGAAAGTGGCGTTTCTGTTATGACCTGCGATACCCCAGCAGACCAACCAGAAGGAGAAGGTACTGATGTTGATAATGGTGAAAGCAAAACTGATGATACTCCAACCCCTAAAAAGCCTTTAGAGGATTGTGCTGTAGATGATACTGCTTGTTTACTTCGTAATCTTCAAACCTCCTCTGAGAATAATAATCAAGATGCTATAGATAATGATAATTTGCTCCATAATAAATTAATTGATGCCATTACCAATAATACGAATGTTATCAAAAACTCAGTTGAAAATTTAGATACAACTGTTTACTTGGCTCAGCAAGAGAGCGCTAGAAATGACACTATAAAAATCCAGAAATTAGACGGGATTATTGATGCTATTAGAGGGATAGAAATTACAGGCGGTGGGGGTGGTGGCACTGGTTCTGGTGGCACTGGTTCTGGTGGTGATGATTGCGAAGGTTCAGCAGATGATTGTGTACCTATTCCAGATTCAGAACTACAAGTTGAACAAATTAATTTAGACCAATATGCAGACAAATATGATGACTGGTTACCGAATGCCGAACTCCCACAAGAGAAATGTATAACTCTTACCACTGGCAACACAATGTGTTTAAGCTTTGAATTTTGGATAGTCCTTTTCCAAGCTATTTCGGGTTTAATGGTCATAACTGCACTTTTACATAGCGCAAAAATCATAACAGGAGCGGTCTAACATGCCCTATTTAATACAAGCTTTCTTTGCGGCTTTAGCTGCTTTATTACCTACACTTGTTTCAAAAGTTCTAGTAGGGTTAGGTTTTGGTTATGTCACCTACGAACTAGGCTCTTTTGGAATTGACTATGTTTATCAGCTAATTGCATCTAATGCAGCTGGGTTACCAGTTGAAATAATAGCCGTTCTAAAATACGCAAAAACAGATGTAGCGGTAGGCATTATGCTTGGTTCTTACGCTGCCGCTTTAACTATTAGAGGTTTAACAAGTGCTGGTTCAGTAACTAAATTAGGTGTGAGGTCTGCACCATGATTTATTTAAGAACGGGAGTTCCTGGCGCGGGAAAAACTTTAAATTCACTTAAAGAAATTTGTAATGACCCAGCAGTTACACAAAAGCAAAAGTTTTATAATAATATAAAAGCTTTCCTTCTTGATTTAGATTTTTGTAACAGTTTTCAAGGTTTCTTTTATGGTTCTTATTATCCAACCATACAAGGAACCCCAAAGGCGCAAAGGTATACAAAAATAATTAAAGAAGTACATGCACAGGCGCGAATGATAGAAATAGCAGATGTTCCTTGGCTAGCTCCTAACTATGGCCGTTTTTCTGAAACTGATGTTATAAATCTTTTTGTTAATTGGTGTCGTAAGTGTTACCCAAAATCAAACTTAAAAGCTCTTGATGTATTCTTAGAAGAATCTGAAAATCCAACGGTTGAATCTATCCGTTTATTAAACTATCACTGGACGCATACAGATGATCCAACACGGTGGCCTGAATTACCAAATGGTTCTATAGCTTTATTTGATGAGTGCCAAGATTATTTCCCCCCAATGGCCAATAGTGCTAAACGCCCGTTTTATTACACGCAGTTTCAAAAGCACAGGCATAGCGGGGTAGATATACACTTAGTAACACAACATTACACATTCTTAGATAATGTAATCCAAAAATGTACGGGTATGCACGTACATTATTTTAGGCCGATGGGTGGCGCTGTAATAACAAGATTTCAAAGAGATAAACAGTTCAGTACAGACTACCAAGGTGATTTAGAAAAATGCTCTACCACTACCATAAAACGAGATTCCAACTTCTATGGTGTGTATTGGTCAGCAGATGACCATACAGCTAAATTCAAGTTGCCGCCAAAACTGTATTTAGTATTGTTTGCTATACCATTGGCTATTTATCTTTTTTATACGCTTTTACTTAGTCTTGGCATTGTTGGGGATGAAAGTCCCCAAGGGACAGAAAAAAAATTAGAAGTTATTGAAACAGCAGTTTCACCTACGCAGATAAAACAAATTGAAGATTTGGTTTATAAGCCAAAAAAATTTACACATCCATTAAACGAGATGTGTATAGATTATGAGTATGGTGGTTATGAAATTAAAAAGAAAAATGGGGTTGTATCTGTAGAGCATTTTATTAATTGTGTTACAGGCCAGCAGCTAGACAAGCAAAAAGAATCTTCTTTTCTTACAAGTGAAGGCGAAGAGCAAACACGTTCTGAGGATATACAAGAACCTGAAACAATCTTGCTAAGTTCAAATTACTTAGAAAAGCTAGGTTATTACATCTACCTAAATGAAAATTTACCTATATTGAGATTTAAAGACACAAAAATATATTTACATCAATTCTAGCCCCAGCCAACAGAGAGAGAGAAGGGCGAGCCCCGAGCCCCTCACTCTCTGTGCTGGGCTTTTAACATTAATTTAGTCCACCACTAACAACCCATAAATT